>CAYPKV010000008.1:0-8702 GCA_964411415.1 uncultured bacterium | reverse complement strand
GGAGCGACCAGCTTCACGGACCGCCTGCGCGGCGAGATCACCATCCAGAACTCCGAGATCCGCGACCCCGTGATCCTCAAGAGCGACGGCTTCCCCACTTACCACCTGGCCAACGTGATCGACGACCACGCCATGGGCATCAACCTGGTCATGCGTGCCGAAGAGTGGATCACCAGCACCCCGATCCACGTACTCCTGTACCGGGCCCTCGGCTGGGAACTGCCGGAGTTCGTTCACATGCCGCTCCTGCGCAACCCTGACCGGTCCAAGATCAGCAAGCGTAAGCTCGATACGAGCCTGGACTCCTACCGCGAACAGGGCATCCTGCCCGAGGCGCTGCTGAACTTCCTCGCCAACCTCGGCTGGAGCATGCCGGACGGCCGCGAGTTCTTCACCGTCGATGAGATGATCAGTCACTTCGACGTTGACCGCATCTCGCTTGGCGGACCCGTCTTCGACCTGCGCAAGCTGCGGCACTTCAACGCCCGCTACATCAAGGAGATACTCGAGCTGGAGGACCTGGCGGAACGGGTAGCGCCGCTGCTCAGGGCCCGGGGCTGGCAGTGGGAAGACGAGGACGAGCTGCTCGACATCATCGAACTGCTGCGGCCCCGCGCTGAGACACTGGCGGACTTCCCCGACATGGCTGCCTACTTCTTCGATGATGACTTCGAGTACACCGAGGAAGCTCTCAAGAAGGTCGCTGCCGGCCAGTCGTACCTGGAAGACCTGGAGCGGGAGATCTCCATGCTCGACGTCTTCGATTTCGATGACATCGACGACCTGCTGCAGGGCTACGTGCAGCGCCAGGGTGTGAACATCGGCAAGGTCATGCAGCCGATGCGTTCAGCCCTGACCGGTCAGGCCAGTGCACCGGGCGTGACCGAGATCGCCTGGATACTGGGCAAGCAGCGTGTCCTGGCCCGCATCGGCCGGGCGCTGCAGAGCATCACGGCGGCCCTGCCCGATGACAACCCCCAGAAGGAAGCGGAGCAGCGGAAGGCGGCCGAGGCCGCTGAATCCGGAAACGGGCGCAGCTGATGGCCTGGTTCGACCGGCTCAGGCAGGGGCTCAACCGCACCCGCAGCATATTCACCGGCCAGCCCGCCTCGGGCAGCTGGGAGATGGACTGGGAGGACCTCGAGTTCGCGCTCATCGGTGCTGACGTCGGTGCCCGCATCGCCGCTGAGGTCGTCAGCGAAGCGAAGCAGGAACGCGAGCGTGGCACGAGCTTCCGCGAGGCACTGAAGTCCGCCCTGATGGACCAGCTTGAACCCGACCGGCGCCGGCAGACGCTGCGGCGCGTCGGCTTCAGCCTCGATGTCGCCCGCAGTGAGGTGGAACTGAAAGGCAAGGTCGTCATGGTCGTCGGCGTGAACGGCGCCGGCAAGACGACGACCATCGCCAAGCTCGGTCAGTACTACCAGAACCACGGCAAGACGGTGATGTTCGCTGCCGGTGACACCTTCCGTGCTGCTGCCACGGCGCAGCTGGAAGTGTGGGGCGAACGCCTCGGCATCCCGACCGTGAGCGGTCCCGACGGCGGCGATCCGGGCTCTGTCGCGTTCGACGCGGCGAGCTCCCGCAAGGCCCGCGGCACCGACGTCCTCTTCGTCGACACGGCCGGCCGGCTGCACACCCGCCACAACCTGATGGAGGAACTCAAGAAGGTCAAGCGGGTCATCGGCAAGGCTGACGAGGGTGAACCGAAGGAAGTCTGGCTCGTTCTCGACGCCGTCACGGGTCAGAACGGACTTGAGCAGGCGCGTAAGTTCCACGAGGCGGTCGGCGTTACCGGCGTCGTCGTCACGAAGCTGGACGGCACCGCCAAAGGGGGCATCCTGCTGCCCATCGTCCGTGAGCTGGGGCTGCCCATCAAGTTCATCGGCGTCGGTGAATCAGCCGAGGACCTGCAGCCATACGACGCTGCTGCGTTCGTCGAAGCGCTGCTCGACATGCCGCCAGCCTGACTCAGGGACGCTGTGGGCAGCGGGCTATAATCACCGCATGGCACTCAAGACCGGACTGGAAATACTGGCAGCGGTCCGCGCGGGCGGCTACGGCGTAGGCGCTTTCAACACCAGCAACCTGGAGATCACCCAGGCGATACTGGAAGCTGCGGAGAACGAGCGCAGCCCTGTGATCGTCGCCCTCTCTGAAGGCAGCATCACCTACGCAGGCCGGGATCTGGTCCGGATGGTCCTGGACCTTGCCGACCAGGCGACCGTCCCGGTAGCGGTGCACCTGGATCACGGTTCCAGCTACGAGTCGTGCCTGCAGTGCCTGCGCTGGGGCCTCACCTCCGTGATGATCGACAAGTCCGGTGAGGACGAAGAGACGAACATCCGGGAGACCCGCCGGGTCGTCGAAGCTGCCCATGCGATGGGTGTGACGGTCGAAGCCGAGATCGGCCGGCTGAGCGGCATCGAGGACCACGTGAACGTGTCAGCCGAAGACGCGGCGCTCACGAAACCGGATGAGGCCGAGCGGTTCATGGCGGCAACCGGTGCAGACTACCTGGCAGTCGCGATCGGTACTAGCCACGGGGCGTTCAAGGGCAAGGGCCGGCCGTTCATCGACCACGCGCGCCTCGAAGGCATCGCGGCGCTCGTGCCTGCCCCGCTGGTCATGCACGGCGCCAGTGGCGTCCCGGCTTCGCTGGTCGGACGTTTCACGGCGGCCGGCGGCAGCATGCAGGATGCAGTCGGCATCCACGAGGACGACGTGCGCCGGGCCGTGAAGAACGGCATCGCCAAGATCAACACTGACACCGACCTGCGCCTGGCGTTCACCACCGCGATCCGCGAGGTGTTCCGTGACAGGCCCGGTGAGTTCGACCCGCGCAAGTACCTGGGCCCGGCCCGCAGTTACGTCAGCACCATCGTCGCTGAGCGCATGAAGGTGTTCGGTTCATCCGGTCAGGCTGACTGACCGTCACTGCTGCAGCGCGCTGCCGTGCCTGATCAGTACCCGGCGGGCGAGCAGCGCACCCGGAACGAGCGTCAGGAAGCTCAGCACCATCGCCGGCAGGATGCCGACCGTCTGCTGCAGCGCTCCGATACCGAGGTAAAGGACCCCGGCACTGCCCCAGGTGAGGCCCATGAGCATGCCTGAGGCGGTGCCGACTGCGTGGGGCGCCAGCTCCTGGCCGGTCACCACCATGAGCGGCAGGCCTCCGTTGATGAGCGCTCCGGCCAGTGCGATCGCCAGGTAGTACAACAGTGATCCGACCGGCAGTACGAACAGGGCGAACAGCGGCACGAGCGCCACCAGCATCGTGCCGGTCACCAGCGTCTGGCGGCTGAACCGGCCCTCGAGCAGACCGGCGATGATCCCACCCAGCCCGCCTGAGAAGCTGAGCACCGCCAGTGACCAGAACAGCACGCCGCTGTCGGTCGCGAGGCCGCGGTGGTTGACGAGGAACAGCGGCCAGGAGTTGTTGAAAGCCACCCAGGAGATCGAACGGAGCGTGCCTGCGATCGTCAGCTGTCCGACCGGTCCGCGGAACAGCTCCAGGTCGAACATCTTCACGCGGCGCCGGTCAGTGCGCGGCTCTTCCTTCGGGATGAGCAGCAGCATGAGCAGACCAAGCACGACGCCGGGGATCATCAGGACCGGTGACCAGTGCAGCCAGCCGTTCATGAGCAGCGTGCCGATCACGACCGGTCCGAGCGCCAGTCCGGCTGTCCCACCGGCGCTGAACAGGCCGACGGCCAGGCCGCCGCGGCCACGGGCGGCGTCGCGGGCCATGCCGGTACCGGCGGGGTGGAACGCGGCCGAGCCGAGGCCACCGACGAGCAGCAGTACGAGCAGCAGCCACGGATTGGGGGCGATGGCGATGAGGCTGAGCACTGCTGACGACGTCATCACCCCGAGAGCCCCGACCGTGCGGCGACCGACCCGGTCGGCGATCGCACCGAAGACGGGCTGGAGCACTGACGAACTGAACGAGTAGGTGGCGACGAGCAGCGCCAGCATCGTCTCGCTCGCTCCGAAGCGCAACTGCAGCGTCGGCAGCAGGGCCGACAGCATGCTGCCGAAAGCGTCGTTCGTCGCGTGCGCAAGCAGGAGCAGGAGTGTGAAGGAGAAACCGGTGACCTGGAGGCGCCGAACAGTCATGCCCCCGAGCTTATAACTCCCCGCTGCTGCTGCGCGTCGCGTCCTTCAGCGGTGTCACCCACACGGTCTTCTGACCGGTGAAATGCACGGCGCCCGCTGCAGCGCCCCTGGGACGCCAGACGTTCTTTCGCAGTGTGTAATCGACCGGGACGTTGTCCGAATCGGCAGCCTGTGAATGGCCAGCCGCCAGCTGAGCGGCGAACAGGATCGTCTCCCAGGGGACGTCCTGGTTGCGGGCCCTGATGATCACGTGTGAGCCCCGGTAACCCTGCACGTGCAGCCAGACGTCACGGCTGCGGGCGACGCCGAACGTGACAGCATCGTTGTCACGTGCGTTCCGGCCGATGACGACCTCGAAACCGTGCGGCCCCTGGACACGGATGCCCGGCTGGCTGCGGTGCTGTCCGGTCAGTGAGCCTGCTGCAGCGGCCAGCTGCCGCAGTTCCGGCAGGCTCAGTCCGGCCAGCTGTTCAGCTGCCGCCCGGGCACTGCGAAGTTGTTCTTCCAGTCCGGGAGCGAGTTTGAGGGCGGTTTCGAGCCGCTGTTCGTGGCGGCGGGCGCGGCTGTAGAACGCTTCGGCAGTCTGCACCGCGTCAAGCCGGGGATCAAGCTGGATCACGACCTCGCCGCCGCTGTAATCCGGCACGGTGACGGTGCTGCCGGGCTCCGCAGCCGGCCGCCAGGTGAGGAGCAGGTCCGCCTGCTGCCTGAGCTCCCCTGCGCGGGCCGCCGCCTGACTGAGCCGTTCCACGTCGGCAAGCCTGCGTTCCAGCAGGGCGACCTGTCGCCTGAGACCGGGTTCGATCCGGCTGATGAGGCGGCTGCGTTCCTCACTCCTGCGCCACTCGGCAAGGTCGCCACTGCCGAGGCTCTGTTCCACGGCTGCCTGCGGATCGCTCAGCAACTGTTCCAGCGCGGCCCGGAGCCGGACCAGGTCAGAAGCCGTGACGGTCTGATCCGGTGCCAGTCCGCTTAACGAGCTGAGTGCAGCAGTCAACTGCGGTCCGATGCCGTCAGCCAGGCGCCGCACGTCGCTGAGCGGCCGGCCGGATAGCTGCTCCGCCAGCGCCTCAGCGCCGAGTGTGCGTGGGTCCGGCCGGTCGTACTCAGGTGGGGGCCGGTACTGCAGGCCGGGCAGCAGCTGGCGGTGCCGGTTCTGCTCAGCCGTGATCTCCCGCTGCACGCCCAGGATGCGGCCGGACGCATCGGTCAGGATCAGGTTGGAGTTGCGGCCGGCCAGTTCGACGATGAGCACGGCCGGCGGGCTGGCCACGAAGCCGCTGCCCGCACCGAACTCCAGGCGGACCACCCGGTCCAGACGCTGCTGACGGACCACGAGCAGGTCACCTGCCGTGCGGGCCTGCAGCAGCTGCTGGAAGCGGCTGCTGCGGCTGCCACCCTGGCTGCGGCCTTCCCGTACCTGCAGCTTCGGCGCCCTGGGCACACTGGATATCCACAGGTTGCGGTCACCGACCGGCAGCACGAACGTGTCCGCATCCGGGAACCGCCAGTTGCCGTGTGACTGGGGCAGCGGTCCGAGCCGGGTCAGTTCCTGGGCGAGCAGAAGTCCTTCCACGGTCCGCTCCGCTCAGTTGACCAGCCGGCGCTGACCGGCCAGTACCCGGACCGCCAGCTCGGCATGTCCGCGCAGCGGCAGGTACCAGTCGTTACGGCGGTCCGTGTAGCGCAGGGCCAGCTGGGCGTGCCGGTACAGTCGTTCTGCGTTCTCCGGGCCCATCTGGGCGAACGTATCCGCCAGCAGCTGCTGGGCTGCCACCCAGGCCGGATCACCGCTGCTGGCTGCCTCGGCGGCACGTTCAAACCAGCCGACGGCCTCATCCAGCCGGAAGTAATCGAGTGCGAGTGAACCCATGCACAGGAACGCTGCCGGTACCGGTTTCAGTTCCAGTGCCTTCCGGGCCAGCCGCTCAGCTTCAGCGTTATCACCGTCACGGAACACCAGGTCAGCAAGTTCCGCCAGTGCTTCAGCGCGCCAGCCGTACTCGTCATCTGCGGCGACAAGACGCAGCTGCTCCGCTGCCGCCACACCCTGCCCGGCTTCGATCAGTACGACCGCGAGCTCGTGCCTGGTGAAACTGGCCTGTTCGGGATCAGCGTCAGCCAGAGCCACCTGGTAGAGCGCCACAGCTTCCTCCCAGGCTCCTCGGTCCGCCAGCAGCTGCGCTTCAGCAGACAGCAGACTGTAGAAATCGAACGGGCTGCCGGGTGGTACCGAACCACCGGCTACGAGGAGGTCACGGGCGCGCCGGTAACGCTGGATCGCGAGTCCGGGGTTGCCCAGCTGCTCCTCGGCCCGGCCGTGAAGCCACTGGAGGCAGACGAGGTCCTCCGTGCGCGTCAGGAACTGCTGGTCGGCGTGGGCGAGTTCAGCAAGCGCACCAGCCGGGTCACCTGTCTCGAGCAGGCAGTCAGCCAGGGCAAGCCGCTCGAGTTCCCGGTGCTCACCGGCCGGTGCGAGTTCCAGCGCCTGACGGATGGCTGAGGCGGCTTCACCGAAATCACCGATCTGCTCGAACGCCACGCCGGTGAGTGACCAGCAGCGCCACCTGAGCCAGTCCGGCAGGCTGCCCGCAGAACGGGCAGCGGCAAGGTGCACTGTCGCTGCTGCGAACTCGTCTGCGAGCAGCAGGGCACTGGCGATATGGAAGTGAGCCCGGGGGTCACCTGCGCTGAACGCCGCCTGCACACTTGCCCGCTCAGGCGCAGCTGCGGTGCGGGTAAGCAGCGCTGCTTCCTCGAAGAGGGCGAGCTCGAGGGCACTGCTGCGCCCTGGCTGTGCCGCCAGGGCATCGAGCGCACTGAGCGCCAGGTCGAGGCTGCCGTCTCCTTCGAGCAGGCAGGCGGCAGCAAGCTCGACCAGCAGGAGCCGGCGGTCAGCGGCGCTCTGCCGGCGGCCCAGGGTGTGCTCGAGCAGCGCCACGGCCCGGGCGGTGTCGCCTGCGTCCAGCCAGGCATGTGCCTCACTGATCGTTTCACTGACCGGACGTCTGTGCATCAGGGCACGTTAGCACGCACCGGAGTCCGGTTCATAACCGGTACACTTGACGGCGATGAACGAAGGCAGCGTGCTGGGCAACTTCTTCCGTGGTCTGCTCGATCCGGGTACTTTCCAGGGTGCCCTGCTGCTGGCGGTCGTGGTGTTCGGTTGCGCCTGGGGTCTGACCCGGCTCATCCGTACTGTCGGCAACTCGTTCCGCAAGGAGTCGAGCCGCATCACCGTCGACCGGACGTCCGTGACTTTCCTGCAGCAGTTCCTGCAGGTCGTCGTTTACATCGTTGCGTTCACGATATTCGCCCAGGCTGTCCCGCAGCTGCGCAGCCTCGGCACTGCCCTGCTGGCGGGTGTAAGCATCGCTTCCGTCGTGATCGGCCTCGCGGCCCAGAGCACCCTCAGCAACTTCATCGCCGGGGTGGCGCTCCTGCTGTACCGGCCGTTCCGCGTCGGTGACCGCATCCAGATAAACGCACCGACTGGGGTCGAGACCGGCATGGTCGAGGCGGTCACCCTTGGCTACACGGTGCTCAGGACGCTGGACCGGCGCCGGGTCGTGGTGCCGAACAGCCTCATCGCCAACCAGGTGACGGTCAACCTGACGCACACGAGCGCACGGGTGCTCATAACCGTGCCGTTTACGGTGCCGCTGGGCGAGGCCGAAGCTGCCCGTGCACTGCTTACGGAACTGGCGGCCGCGCATCCCCACTGCGAAAGCGTCGTGGACTGCCCGCTCACCGGCGTCAGTTTCGATACCGGCCAGCTCGGCCTGCGCGTCTGGTGCCGTGAAGCCATCCTCACCTCTGTGCTCGAGTGGGACCTGCTTGAACATGGTCAGGCCCGACTCGCTGAGAACGGCATCAGGCTGCTGGCAGCCGGCAACCGCGGCTGAGCACCTGGAGCGGTGTGGCCAGCCCCGGACGGGAACAGGCCACACCACGTGCGCTCAGGTTCAGTTGACCTGGTCCGGGTCCCTGACGCTGAAGGCGAGCTCGCCTGCGGCCGCGTCGATGATCACGCTGTCACCGTCAGTCACTTCGCCGGCGATGATGCGCCTTGACAGCGGTGTCTCAACGAGCTGCTGGATGCTGCGCCTGAGAGGCCGGGCACCGA
This sequence comes from uncultured bacterium, assembly GCA_964411415.1. Taxonomy (GTDB): domain Bacteria; phylum Deinococcota; class Deinococci; order Deinococcales; family Trueperaceae; genus CALDPK01. The sequence continues at coordinate 457 of CAYPKV010000008.1, read as the reverse complement.
ACACCGGGTCGTAGCCGGCCCGGGCCAGAAGCTGCAGGGCAGCATCCGTCACCGTCAGCTGGATGCGGCGCTCTGCCAGGCGGTTCCGCAGTCCGTTCAGCTGGATGGTGGCGATCTCAGACACCTGGTCGGCCGACAGCGGGTGGAAGACGATGATGTCATCGATGCGGTTCAGGAACTCGGGCCGGAAGTGCTGCTGGAGCGTGTTCATGACGCTGGTCCGTACGGTTTCGAAGTCAGTCCCGGCCCGGCCTGCTTCCAGTATCTGGGGCGAGCCGATGTTGCTGGTCATTATCACCACGGTGTTGCGGAAGTCGACTGTCCTGCCCTGGGCGTCCGTGAGCCTGCCGTCATCGAGCAGTTGCAGCAGCACGTTGAACACGTCCGGATGGGCCTTCTCGATCTCATCGAACAGCAGTACCGAGTAGGGGCGGCGGCGGACTGCTTCCGTAAGCTG
>CAYPKV010000007.1:0-33626 GCA_964411415.1 uncultured bacterium | reverse complement strand
TGTATTGCCGTCCCAGGGTTTCCCTCGGACCTGACATCAGGATATTCAAGTCGTCTTACAAAGCTCTTACAGGTTGTTCATATTGGGGCCAATGTTAGTTCTCTCACGTAAACGAGAAGTGTTCATTCAAGCAATGTTGATCCCCTGAGGGCAGCCCAGCCCCTGATGCCGAACCACACGCACTGGCGCCCGCCACTACAGACGGACGCCGGATTAGTGTTACTATCTTCTCTGCCCCGTCGGCTCTGCGCGGTGGCGACCCTCGAATCTGGTCAGGTCGGAAGAAGCAGCCATAAGGGGTGATCGTCAGGTGCCGCAGACCACCGATGGGGCACTTTTTGTTCCTGCACTTTCACTCAGGGCAGTGCCACCTCAACGGCCGGGGCCAGCAGAGGCTCCTGGCTGTAAATGATGTTCCCACGGGCCAGCATGCCTGATGGAGTATCGTAACCACTTACCTCCAGTGGTCCACCTGCCTGTGCTGCGAATGTGGCACTGTAACCCAGTGACAGCAGCTCAGGGTCATTGATCACGTTCAGCCACATGTACTCCGCACCGATCTGCGACACACCCGGTACGACTGACAGCGGAGCAGTTCCCCAAACCCGTACACGACCGTCGAGCAATACGGCCATGTGATGACGTCCACCGGTGACAACCTGTGTGGCGTAGCCCAGGCCGTCCAGCTCCACCGGCTCAGGGATGACGTTGCGCGCATCGAACGGAGCAACCCGGTACTGGTTGCTGCCCCAGGCGAAGACTCGACCGTCCTCCAGCAACGCGAACGCGGAAGTCCCTGCTACCGCTACCCTGGCGACGGAACTGCCAGCCGGCAGGCGCACCAGACTTGGATAGGGAGATTGTTCGCCCGTCACGATGCGGCCCAGCAGACCGGTCTGGTTGGCTCCCCAGGACAGTACAAATCCACCAGCAGTTACAGCGAACGATGTATCTCCGGACGCTGCCACGCTGGTGAACTCCCCACTCAGGGCCCGGACTGGCACAGTGGTCGGTTCAATCAGATCGCCTTTGCCGATCTGCCCCATGCTGTTGCTGCCCCACGCGTAAACGGTTCCATCAACCGCCAGCGCCAGCACATGGTTGTCGCCAGCTGCCACTTGCTTTATTGGCGGCAGGCCCGGCACCAGGCCCGGGGTAACGTAAACCTCGTCCTCCAGACCGTGTCCGAGCCGGCCCAGGGTGTTCTCACCCCAGCTGAACACGTGCCCATTTGCGGTTACCGCCACCGAGTAACCACGGCCGACTGCGATGTCCGTAATCGCCGGCAGTCCCGTTACCAGCTCCGGAGCTGCCACCGTCTGGGTCTCATCGTGACCGAGACCGAGCTGGCCGGAGCCGTTAGCTCCCCACGAGTACAGCCGGCCATCATGCATGATGGCAAGGCCGTGGTTGGAGCTGACCTCCAGACGGTACGGCACCTCCTCGAAGGCAGTCGGGTGAAGATCAGGCTGCATGCCCGACAACCAGTGACCGATGAGGCCGTAGCGGTTGCTGCCCCAGGCGTGCACCCGGCCATCGTCGCTGACAGCGAAGGTCGTGTTCGCGCTTGAGTCAGCCCACACAGTACTTCCGGGAGCCGACAGCACCTGTGGGGTCATTGAAGTGATTGCATATCCTGTTCGCCACTGACCCCAGTGGTAAGTTTCCCCGCCTGCAGCGAACGCGGCAGAAGCGTGACTATTTGCGTGCACCGCACTGATGTTGCTCAGGCCAACGTCAGTGGGTGTGCGGACGACAGTTGGACCTTCAAAGTTGCCGGTGGCCTGCATCCTGCTGTCATCGCCCCAGCCGAAGACCCGGCCGTCATCCAGCAAGGCCAGGACATGCTGCTCACCCGCAGCCACGCCGCTGGCAGGACCGGGCAGATCAACCGCAGTCGGAACGGTTAAGAACGCCTGCTCTTCACCTTGTGCCAGTTGACCACTGAAGTTGTCCCCCCATGCCAGGACCTGACCGTCTTTCAGCAGTGCCACTGAGAAGTGCGAGCCGGCGGCGATGTCCGTCGCATGGCTTATGCCCGTCACTTGCACCGGCACCGCACTCGGGACGACGTCACCGTCACCCAGCTGACCGCTGCGGTTGTTCCCGGCCGCGAAAACTGCGCCGTCCTGCATCAGGATGAGCAGATGGTTGAAAGCCGTGACCACCCGGACCGCCGGGCCCGGCAGCTCAAGCTGCAGCAACTCGCCCGGGGCAGACGCGAACTCATCGGGCAGGTCACCCCATATCCATACGTCGCCCTGAGCATCGATGGCAGCAGACCAGTTCCAGTCCGTTGCGACAGCAGTGACGTCAGTGAGGCCTGGAACCGTCACGGGCTGTTCGAAGTGATCTTCGTCGACTGCCAGCAGCTGCCCCTCGAAGTTGCTGCCCCAGCCTCGCACCGTGCCATCAGGAGCAACGTAGATCACATGGTTCCTGCCGGCCGCGAACCGGTCGCCGACGTCACCCACGAAGCAGAGGTTCACCGGCGCTTCGAACGTCCACGGCTCCGACGAGGCACTGCCGGCCTCGTTGCTGGCGTCGATCACGACGGAGTACTCGACCCCCGTCTCGAGTGACTCCAGGCTGTACACGGTGGTGCCGGCTGGCAGCTCACTGACTTCAGCACCGTCGAGCAGCACGCTGTAACCCGTGACGTCCTCAGCGCCGCTCCAGGTGACGGCCGCGCTGAGGCTCAGGTCGGCTGCGCAGCTCAGCGCCACGTCTGTTATGAGCGGCGCACCGGGCAGAAGTGGCCCGTCCGGATCCGGGTCCGGCTCGGGCTCCGGATCAGGATCAGGTTCCGGCTCAGGGTCTGGGTCAGGATCCGTCGGCGCTTCTTCATCAGGATCTTCTTCCCCGTCCGTGCATATGTCAGCTGGCAAGGTGAGGGTGGCCGCCGGGGAGCGACTGCGGCCCACCGCGTTGACCGCCTCGACCACGTAGCTGTACCCCTGGCCAGCCTTAAGTGCATCCGCATCCGTGTGACTCAGGGCAGTCGCAGGCAGCTCAGCTGCCGTCTCGCCGTCACGGAGCACCATGTAACCCTCAGCACGTTCCGAGGCGGTCCACACCAGCTGTACCGCAGGCACACCCGCATCACTGCAGACCGCCACTGCGCTGCTGATCGCCACGGGCCCCGGACCCTGCGCGGCCGGCTGCACCTTGCCACCACACGCGGCCATGACCAGCAGTAATGCCGGCAGTACCAGTAATCGAAGCAGTCTCACCATGTCACACTCCCATCCGCATCTGTTCACTGTCTGGATGGTGTGCATGCAGGCGTTACTCAGGCGTTACACGACTGACGCATCGCTTATGCTGCGCCCTGATGAAGCTTGTTCAGCTTGAACCGGACGACTGGCAGCGCTACCGCGACCTGCGCCTGCTCGCACTGCGCAGTGACCCCGAGGCGTTCTACTCGACGGCAGAGTCCGACGGGACGCTTTCCGAGAAACAGTGGCGCCGGCGCCTTGAAGCGGCCTCGTACGTGGTCGAGGGCAACGGTTCAGACCTTGGCCTGGTGACTACCCTCCCGTATGCCGAGGACGATGCGGAAGACGGTGACTGGCAGCTGGTCAGCATGTGGGTGGCCCCGGCAGCCCGCGGTCAGGGCGTCGGCCACCGCCTGGTCGAAGCCGCTGTGGAGCATGCCCGCGCCGCTGGTGCCCGGCGCCTGGTGCTGTGGGTGGCGTGGGGCAACCTGCGTGCAGAACTGCTCTACGAGGCCCACGGTTTCAAACGGACTGGCGTCACCGGCAGCTTCCCGCCTCCGCGCGAAACCCCGGAGTTCCAGATGGCGCTGAAGCTTTGACGCCGCTTTAACGCCCAGGCTCTACAGTCCGTTCCATGAACACGATGCTCAACCCCAACCGCCGTCCGCGCAACAAGTTCCTTGCCGGCTGCCTCATCACCTTCACCGTACTCGGGCTGCTGGCTGCGCTGCTCGCCTGGTGGTTCATCGGCCGGCCCGCCCAGCAGGCCTGGAACTCGTTCCAGACGCTCACGACCTCGCAGCCACTGGAGCAGCAGCTGAGCAACCGCAGCAGCTTCAGCGCGCCTGCCAGCAACGAACTGACTGAAGCGCAGGTTGACCGGTTCATCAGTGCTCAGCAGCAGATGAAGGGCGTCATGGAGTCGAACCTGGCCACCCTGACTGACCGTTACGAGGAACTCGGCAACCGTGAGTTCAAACTGACTGACCTGCTCACCCTGGGTGGCGCCTACCGCGACTACGTGCAGCTGCTGAGCCAGGCCCGGGACGCACAGGTGGACGCGCTCAACGCCCAGGGCTTCTCAGCTGAGGAGTACCGCTGGGTGCGCACCGAGATCCTGCGTGCCTCCGGCTGGCAAGGCATGGGCGCAGACTTCGAAGGCATCCTGGGCGCCATGCAGGGCCGGTCGTCGCAGTCGCGCACTATAGACAGCAGTCCGGCCCCCGAGGCGAACGTGGAACTCGTCAGGGCCAGGCAGTCCGAGCTTCAGGACGCCGCCGCGCTGGCAGTACTGGGGTTCTGACCGGGCAGCAGCTCAGTACCGGAACAGTCAACTGATCAGCTCCCTCAGCGGGCCATATGCCGAAGCCGAGGCGGCGAAGAGACCCAAGGCAGGGGCGGTCAGCCAGTCCCCTTCACATAGTGCCTCCACCCTGCCGCCGGCCTCCTCCACCAGCACCATGCCGGCGGCGACGTCCCACGGGCTGAGCGTCGGCTGCCAGAACCCGTCCAGCGCACCACGGGCGACCAGCGCCAGGTCCCGGGCCACTGCACCGCCCTGCCGCAGTCCGGCGGTGCCGTTCAGCAGCCGAACGTACCGGTCCTGGTTGGCAGGCTCGCTGCGCGCCGGCGTCGGGTAGCCGACTCCGGCGACGCACAGGCTGGCGTCTCCTTCACTGGCCACCTGCAGGCGCCGGCCGTTCAGCCAGGCACCATGGTCTCTGGCCGCCCAGTACATGTCATCAGCCTCGATGTCGTACACCACGCCGAGAACGGGCCTGCTGCCCTGCACGAGACCGAGTGACACGTTATAACCCGGGTGGCCCTTGATGAAGTTGCGTGTGCCATCCAGCGGGTCGAGCACCCAGGTGTACTCAGCCCCAGGGTTGCTGCGGCTGCCTTCTTCCGCCAGCACCCCGGTGTGCGGGTAACGCTGCTGCAGCCAGGTGACCAGCCTGCGTTCCACTTCCCTGTCCACCTGAGTGACGAAGTCTGTCGGATCGGCCTTGGTTGCGATGCTCAGGCTGTCAGGGTCCAGTGCCCGCCCGGCGGCCATGGCTGCGATGTAGGAACCTGCCGCCCGGACGACCGGCAGGAGTTCAGCTGCTGTGACGCGTAAGTCCATGCCGGGCATTATCGCCCGGAGCGCGGCTTCAGGCTTTCAGGCCCGGCCGTGACCGGTAAATCTCCGTCACGTCCTGGATGCGCATCACGTTCTCGCGGATGTGCTGGATCTCACCGTGGTCACGCACGTCGACCCGGAAGTGGATGCGGGCACTGCTGGCGTTCGGCACCGCTGCCGTGACCCGCGAAGCGGACTTGTTCATGCCGGCCAGGACGGACAGCACGTCCTGCAGCAGACCCGGACGGTCCACCGCGACGATCTCGAAGTCGACCGGGAACACCTCCCCTGACGGCGTGTCCCAGCTGACGTTAACGAACCGCTCTGCCTGCGAGTTGCGCAGGTGCCTGACGTTCGGGCAGTCGATGCGGTGCACGCTGACGCCGCGACCGCGGGTCACGTAGCCGATGACATCGTCACCACGTACCGGGCTGCAGCACTGCGCCAGGTTGGCGGGCATGTCCAGACCATCGACGTACACACCGGAGATGCTGCGCGCCTGCGGTGCACTGCCCTGGACGACCGGGATGGCGGTCTTCGTGACCGACTCCGGCGCCAGGATGTCGACGACCTGCTTCGGCTGCAGCCGCTTGGACGCCAGCGACACGTACAGCTCATCGACGTTCGCGGCGGAGCCCAGCAACTGATGCGCGGCGTCCTCGAGCTTGCCTTTGGCCGTATGCGTGTTGATCGACAGGTGTTTGCGGCGCAGGGCGCGTTCCAGCGTCTTGCGGCCCGCTTCGAGCAGCCCTGCCTTCTCCTGCTGCTTGAAGTACTGGCGGATCTTCTGCTTGGCACTGCGCGAGTGCGCCAGGCTGAGCCAGTCGCTGGACGGTCCGTACTGTGAACTGCGGTTCGTCAGCACCTCGACCCGGTCACCGGTCTTCAGCTCGTAACCGAGCGGCACGATCTCACCGTTGACGCGGGCGCCGATGCAGCGGTGACCGATCTGGGTATGCACCGCGTAGGCGAAGTCGATCGGGGTGGAACCGCGCGGCAGGTTGTAAACGTCCCCGGCCGGCGAGAACACCAGTACACGCTCGCTGAGCATGTCGGTCTTGACCGTGTCTATGAACGCGCCGGCGGTTTCCGAGTCGTCGTTCATGTCCAGCAGCTGCTGCATCCAGTCGAGCCGGCGCTTCACCTCGTCCGGGTCCTGCAGTCCGGCCTTGTACGCCCAGTGCGCGGCCACGCCGAACTCGGCGACGCCGTGCATCTTCGAGGTCCTGATCTGCACCTCGATCGGCTGCCCCTGCAGGCCGATGACGGTCGTGTGCAGCGACTGGTAACCGTTCGGCTTCGGAACGGCGATGTAGTCCTTGAAACGCCCGGGGATGGGGCTCCACAGGTTGTGGACGATGCCGAGCGCGCGGTAGCAGACAGCCTGCTCCAGCAGGTCGCCGGTCAGGTCAGCGTCAGTACCGTCAGACTTGATGATCACCCGGATGGCCATCAGGTCGAAAATCTGGTCTAAGTTCTTGCCATCGCGCACCATCTTGCGGTGGATGCTGTGCAGGTGCTTGCTGCGGCCACTGACCTCGAACTCCAGGCCTTCGCGGCTCAGCCGTTCCTGCAGCAGCTTCACGCTGGCGTTCAGGAACGCCTCGCGCTCCACGTGCCGCATCTTCACCTGACGCTCCAGCATGCGGTAGCGCTCAGGCTCCAGGTACATGAACGACAGGTCCTCGAGCTCGTTCTTTATGTGGCTTATACCGAGCCGGTGCGCGAGCGGCGCGAATATCTCCAGCGTCTCCCGGCTGATGCGCTGCTGCTTGTCAGGTGGCATCGCCGCCAGGGTGCGCATGTTGTGCAGCCGGTCAGCGAGCTTGACCAGGATGATGCGGACGTCGTTGACCATCGCCAGGAGCATCTGGCGCAGGTTCTCCGCCTGCTCGTCCTCGTAGACGCGTACGGCCAGCTTGCTGATCTTCGTCTCACCTTCGACGATGCGGCGCACGGCCTTGCCGAACTGGTCTTCGATCTGCTCGAAGGTGACGTCGGTGTCTTCCACCGTGTCATGCAACAGGCCGGCGATAAGGGCGTCAGCGTCGAGGCGCATCTCCGCAAGCAGCGCGGTGACTGCTACGGGGTGCACGATGTACGGTTCGCCGGAGCGGCGGCGCATGCCCTCGTGGGCGTCCCGGGCCAGCACGAACGCTTCGCTGAGCCGCTTGGAATCCGCCTCACTCAGGTAGCTCGTTTTTGCCTTAAGACTCGCCTCTAACCGCTCCATACAGGCTGAGAATCATACCATGTACGGATTTAGGCGCTGGTTCTGCCCTGGCGTGATCCCGGCAGTCTCTGCAGCACCAGACCACCGGCAGCCAGCACGATGTTGGCGAGCCACATGCCGAGCCAGATCGGCACTACGCCGGTCTGCGCCATGAGCTGACCGAACGTCATGAGCAGGTACCAGACGAGCGTCACGACCAGCGACAGTCCGAACGCCAGGCTGCGGCTGCGCGCGTAGTGCGTAGCCAGCGGCAGGGCCAGCAGCAGCAGCGCCAGGTTGCCGAACGGCTCAGCCAGTTTGCGCTGGAACAGTATGGCCATGCGGCGGCGCTCTGAAGGGTTCAGTTCACTGTCCTGGCTGGCTGCCCAGGCGTCGCTGAGTGACACGGGGTCTTCGAAGCCGCCCTGACTGAACCGGGCGATGAGCTCCTCCTGGCTGTCACTGGTGCTGACCAGCAGGGTCGAATCCGGGTTGGCGGGCCGGTTGTGGGCGCGCAGCAGGCTGGCGTACGCGGCCGCGGCGTCTGCGTGCCCTTCTTCAAGAGCCGTGAAGTCGACCACGACGCTCGAGTAACCGCTTAGGCGCAGGCCACGTTCCTCGAACTTGGCGCTCTCAGCGAACAGCACCATCAGCTCCCGGCCCTGCCACCGTTCGATGCGGACGTCGTTCATCCGGTCGGTGGCGCGGTCAGTGCTGCTGAAGTGCAGGGTGAAATCGTCAACGGACAGAGCCTGCTCAGCCAGGCGGAACAGGCCGCTGGAGCCGCTCGTCAGCTGCCAGTACTCGGTGGCAACGAGCGCGTTGGTGCGGGGCAGGACGTACTCGTTTATGCCCAGGCTCAGCAGCGTGCAGAACACGCCCAGGGCCGCGTACACCATGGTGATGCGCCGCAGCGGCACGCCGCCTGCCTGCATCGCCACCAGCTCCAGGTCGGCTGCCAGGCGGCCGTAGCTGATAAGGACCCCCAGGACGAGTGCGAGCGGCAGCGTCTGTACCAGGCTGGCCGGCAGTTGCAGTGCCAGCCATGACAGTACCGGCCAGAACGGCGCGCCGACGATCCACTGCAGCCGTGGCAGCGTGACGCTGACCACACCGAGCGTGCTGTACAGCAGCGCTCCGAGCAGTGCAGCAGGCAGGCTCTGGGCGATGAGGTAACGGTCGAGAGTCTTCAGCATCAGCGGTCCAGACCAGGAACTATACCTGTTCAGTGTATGAACTCGGCACTCAGCACGGTCGTGAACTCGCTGCCATGCACCCGGTAACCGAACTCGAACAGGCCGCAGCAGCTGTCCCACTCGACGACGACGCCATGGCCACTGAAGCCGGGTGCAGTGCCCAGCGTCACCAGCGGACTGAAATCCACCGCCAGGAACGGCACCAGTTTCACGTTGTCCACCTGGATCGGCACGGCGGCCGACAGTTCCAGCAGTTCCAGGCCATCCAACCGGCCGGCAAAGTGCCAGCGGCCCCTGACGCCCAGCTCCACATCGCCCGACACGGCGGTCATGCCCGCTTCGACGAACGCCAGCCGGTCACTGACGGACCGCAGATCGAGCAGGCCGGCCAGCTGCAGCTGCAGGTGGGGTGTGACGAGCCAGTCACCACTGCTCACTTTCAGGCTGCTGCTGAGGCTCAGGTCCTCGAAACCGCGGCGGCTGCCGTCACTGAAACGCAGCCAGTTGTGCTCAAGCGTCACGGCGACGCTGAACAGCCGGTCCGCTTCGACCGGCACGTCAGTAATGCGGGCGCTGGCCGTGGTCCGGCTTATCGGGGTCAGCAGGTCGACGGCTGCCGTGAACGGCGAGCCGCTGTCGGTCAACTGCAGGTCATGGGCCACACTCACCGCTACCGGTCCGAAGCTGCGGCTCCACGATGGCCTGAAACGCAGACCGTACTGGGAACGGTCCTCTGAGTAGACGCTGACTTCCACGTCGCTGCGCAGGCGGAACAGTCCGGCGGGGTGGTCAGGCAGACGCCAGTCGGCGTACAGGGCCGTTCGCAGGCGCGGTGAAAGGACCATGTTGCCGGAACGGATCTGTGAGCTGACTGCCGCGGTCATGCTGCCACCGAACGCCACTGAGGCGCGGCCAGCCAGGTTCTGCACCGGGAACGTCGTGGCCAGCGTCAGGTAACCCTGGTGCAGGTAAGCCTGCTGCGGGTAGTGCCGGTTGTCCATGCCGACTGTCAGCAGCAGGTGGCTGCTCAGCTGCTCCCGCACTGCGAAGTCAGCGCGGGGGCCGCCTTCGCGCATGTAACCGACCGTCAGGTCAGCCTCATCGGTAGCGGCGTTCAGCAGCAGGTAACCGCTCAGCGGGTGGCTGCGGTCCAGACCGAGCAGGCCGAACTCCATCGTCACGTCTTCGTGCAGGTTGAAAGGCGGCACGGTGACGGACAGGCCCCGGCCCCGCGGGTCCTGCCCCGGCTGCGCGGGGTTCCAGTCGACTACCAGTGGAGGGCTCAGTCCCGTCAGCGCCTCGTTGGTCACGCTGAACACTTCTTCGAGCTGCAGGCGCAGCCAGCCGAGCTGCAGTTCACCACCCCGGAGTGTCACTTCGCCGTCTGCAAGCAGGCTGACAGTGGCTTCGTCCCCGACCAGCAGGTAAGCCGGTTCGCCCGGGCATTTACAGGTGGTGACGCTGGCCTGCTGCAGGGTCAGCTGGTCATCACGGAACAGTGCGTGGGAACCGCTCAGCCGGTAACCCGGGCCTTCAGCCTGCACCTGTTCCCCGTCGATGACACCGGTCTCCAGGTCGAACGACACCCGCTCGACCGAGCCGGTCAGGCCGTCGCTGCGGAAGGTACCGCCGTGGATGACGAACTCGCGCCCGTCGGACGTCAGTTCACGTGCCGTCATCTCCCACTGGGGGATCATCAGCGTCGCTGCAGATGCGCTGACGCTGATGGGCATGCCCGGCTGCAGACCGGTGACGTCGATGCTGAGAGCGGTGACGACCCACGACTCATCAGGAGCGTGCAGACAGACGCCGTTGCGGAACTGGGCGGCGTTACGGCCCGGGTTGAGGGTGAAGTCCCGGAAGTAAGCCGTGCCGAAATCCTGGATGGTCAGGACGATCGTGTCGTCCTGACGTTCGCAGGCTGCGGCCCATACGGTTCCGCAGCCGAGCAGCACCAGGATGCACAGCAGACGGCGCACCGGTTTCAGTCCAGCCAGTTGCCGAACAGCGCGAGCGTCTCGGGGTCCGGGGTGCTGCTCACCATGAACGCGAACTGCTCCGGGTCTTCCGGCTCTTCAGCCGGCCGGCGCAGCTCGAGCCGTGCGCTGGCGCTCGTGGCTGTCAGCTCCAGGAAACCGTCATCGAACGTGTACGGTCCGAACAGCAGCACCGTTCCGCTGTCGGTGTCGTAAAGCAGCCGGCTGGCGCTGAACACGGGCGAGCTGGCGACGACCTGGCCTTCCAGGTCGACCACGCCGGCGTCTGCAAAGTAGCGGAGCGTATCGCCTGTGACCGTCAGGTTACGGCCGTCCAGCTGCAGCTCACCTTCTGCGTTCAGCAGTGCCGCCTGGATGTCGACGTGCACGCTCGCTGCGCTCACTGCGCCGAAGCTGCCCCGCACGCTGGTGTCGGTGGTTTCGATGAACTCGCCGACCTTGTAGCGTATCCACGGTGATTCCAGGGTGATGCCGCTGTCATGGTCGGTGATGACGCCACCGTCCAGCAGGGTGGTTATGCCGGTCGCGATGTCGAACTCCTCGTCACCGGCGGGCGTGATGACCAGACTGGCGAACGAACCGGCCTGCTGGGCCACTGCCATGGCGAACAGCAGGACCAGGCTGAGTGCAGCCAGGCGTCTCACCTTTCCGGTCCCAGTTCCAGCACGAAGCTGCTGTCGAACGGGCGCCCGGCAAGCAGCCGCTCAGCGTCCGCCAGGGGGCTGTTCAGGATGCGGCTGACGGTCGTGTCGACCGGGGTGTACTCACCGCGGTACAGCCAGCTGTTGCCGAGCCCCATGAGCCGCACGAACGGCGTCTCGGCACCGAGCATGACGCTCGTGGCGACCTTGTTGCGGGCGGCCTGCCACTCGGCTTCGGTCGGCAGGTTGTCCTGGATGCCCCGGAGTTCACTGATGAACAGGTCACGGACCTCATCAGCCCGGACCGGTTCCGTCGAGACGTAACCCATGAACACACCGGCGTGGTCGTTTCCCCCGTCGAACTGGAGTACGACGCTGTCAGCCAGGCCCGGGTCGATCAGCGACCAGTACAGCCGGCTGCCGCCGTGATCGCTCAGCACGTTGGCCAGAAGCGAGGCTGCGTGCCGCAGGTCGCTCTGGGCGCTGACTGCCGGAGCGAACAGCGCGAAGTGGCTGCGGGTCAGCTTCTGGTCGACCAGCCGGTCGCTGCCGGTGGCAGGTACCAGTACCGGCAGGTCACGCTCCACGGTCGCAGGCTGCCAGCCGGCAGTGAGCTGCTCCACCTGTTTCAGCAGCGCCTGCCAGTCGAAACGGCCGGCTGCGGCGAGCACGAGGTTGTTCGGCGCGTAGCGGCGTTCGAAGTAGCCGTGCATGGCGTCACGGCTCAGGTCGGTGATCGAGCGGACCGTGCCCAGGACGGAGTTGCCAAGCGGGTGACCGTTGTAGAAGCGCGGACCGGCACTGTCGAACACGCGGTGCAGCGGCATGTCTTCGTACATGGCGATCTCTTCCAGGATCACGTTCTTCTCAATGTCGAAGTCAGCCTGGCGCAGTGCGGGACGCATCATGTCGGACAGCAGGTCAACGAGCCGGGGCTGCGCTTCCGGCAGCACGGCGCCGTAGTAAACGGTGCGTTCCTCGCTCGTGTAGGCGTTGTAGCTGGCGCCCAGTTCATCGAACTCGCGGTTGATGTCCTCCGCCGAGCGGCGCTCGGTACCTTTGAACATCATGTGTTCCAGGAAGTGCGAGACGCCGGCCACTTCCGGCGTCTCGTCCCGCGAGCCGGTGTTGACGAAGTAACCGACCGCCATGCTGCTGGCGAGCGGGTTGTGTTCCCCGATGACGGTCAGGCCGTTGTCGAGTGTCTCTGTCAGGAACTCTGTCTCAGTCACGCTTCGGTTCCGTTCCCTTCAGGGCCGAGCGTCACGATGGTCGGCTCCGGCAGCTCCTGGCGTGCCAGCCAGTCGTTCAGGTCAGTAAGGGTTACCGCGCGGATCTCAGCGGCTATCTCTTCGAGCGTGCTGGTGCGGCCCCGCAGGTGCAGGTCGGCGGCCAGGCCCGAGGCGCGGGCCGAGCTCGACTCACCCTGCATGATCAGCCGGGTGAGTTTGCCCTGCCGGGCACGTTCCAGCTCTTCAGCGGAGACGCCGGCGGACAGGCGCCGGAACTCGGCCAGCATGACCTCGAGCGTCTCATCAGCTTTCTGCGGGGTCGTGCCGGCGTAGCCGAGGATGTAACCGGCGCCGCGGACGGCCCGGGCTGCGGCCCCGACACTGTAGACGAGGCCGCGCTTCTCACGTACTTCGCTGAACAGCCGCGCCCCCATGCCGCCGGACAGTACGCCGATGGCTAGTGACTGCAGCTGCCAGTCAGCGTGGTCAGGCGCCAGGGCGGTGAAGCCGATGCCGATCTGCACCTGGGCAGTGTCTGCAGGCACGTGCAGGCGGCTGACCGGTCGGAACACCGGTTCGACGTTGGCCGAGGCGGTGCCGCCCCAGCGGCCGAAACTGTCGTTCACCAGGCTGCGCAGTTCATCCCAGCCGATACCGCCGGCAACCGCCAGGATGCTGCCCTCAGCGCCGAAACGGGCAGCGCGGTCGCTACGTACGCTGTCCGGAGTAAGTGCTGCCAGGCCTTCGGCCGTGCCGTAAGCGCTGCGGCCGTGTCCGCTTTCGAACATCGCAGCGGCGAGCGCTTCCATGAGGCGGCTGGTCGGCTGGTCCTGCAGTGAAGCGAGCTCCTGCAGGGCCCCCTGCCGTACTTTCTCGAAGTCAGCATCATCCAGGCGGGGCTCGATCACCTGGCGCGCCAGCAGCGGCAGCGCCTGAGGCATGGTGTCGACCAGGAGCGAAGCACCCATAGTGCTGTTCGTCCGGTCTGAACCCGCGCCGCGCCGCACGCCCAGCGCATCGAGTGCTGCACTGTGGGCACGGGCGTCCAGGTTGCCGGCGCCCTTGCCGGTCCATTCGGCATGCACGGTGGCACTGCCGTCCTGCCCGGCCGGATCGCCGGCCGCGCCCATGGGGACCAGCAGTCCCAGGCTGGCACTGCGCAGCCACGGCATGGGTTCGAACAGCAGAGTCACCCCGTTATCAAGGCGCTCGCTGTGGATCTCAGGTGGGTTTGAAGACATCAGCGGATTATAACGGCCGCATTCTGAGAGGCTCAGTGCGCGGACACAATCCGCTTAATCAACCGTTCAGGCCGGCCAGCAGTTCCTGCAGGGCGGCACCGGGATCCCCGCTGCCCGCCAGGCTCGTACCGATGAGCACAGCGTCAGCGAACTCAGTCACACCGTGAAGCTCGTCCGCACTGCGGTAACCGGATTCCGCCACGAGCAGTCCCCGGTAGCCGGCCGCCCGGGCCTGCTTGCCGAGGCGGGGTGCCGTCTGCAGGTCGATCTGCAGCGTAGTCAGGTCACGGTTGTTTATGCCGATGAGCTGAGCGCCAGAGTCGAGGGCGATGTCGAGTTCCGGCTCGGAATGCACCTCGACGAGGGCGTCCAGGCCGAGCTGACCCGCCAGCTGCAGGTAAGCTGCCGTCTGTTCACCGAGTACGGCAACGATAAGCAGCACGGCACTTGCACCGAGCTCAGCTGCCTCGCTCAGCTGCTGCGGGTGGACCGTGAAGTCCTTACGCAGCAGCGGGATGTCGACAGCTGCCCTCACCTGGCTGAGGTGAGCGGCTTCCCCACCGAAGTGCCGGGGTTCGGTCAGTACACTGAGCGCCGCCGCACCAGCCGCTTCGTACGACCTGGCGGTCTGAGCCGGGTCCAGTTCGGCGATCGCGCCCTGTGACGGGCTGGCCCGCTTCACCTCAGCGATGACACGCAGGCCGGGACGGGCCAGTGCCGCCGCGAACGACGGGCCACTGACCTGAACCGGCACGAAACTGCTGTCACGGTAATCAGCCTCACGTTCCAGGGCGATCCGGCCGAGGGTGCCGGGCACCAAGCTCAGTGCGGCGCGGCTCAGCGGTGCGGGCAGGTCACCAGACATGGAAACCCTTCAGGCTGCTGCTCTCGCTCCAGCTGACTTCCATGGAAGTTATGTCGGAATGGGCGGTGCCCATCTTCATGCGGACCAGCAGCAGTTCCAGGTCATCGCGCCAGCCTTCGGCCACGACCTCGACCCGGCCGTCGGACAGGTTCTCAGCCGAACCGCTTATACCCAGGTCAAGGGCGTGCCGCTGAACGAACCGGCGCAGGCCCACTCCCTGAACGTGGCCGCTCAGCAGCGCGGTGAGTCTGGTGTAGTCACTCATGCGCCCAATGCTAGCAGGCGACCTCCTGCTCTTGTGAGCATCTCACCATCGGCGGTGTTAACCTCCGTTACGACCGCGGTTCCTGCCTGAGGGGTCGGATGAAACCGGATGCCATTGAGAAATACACTGATTCTGCTGCTCGTCACCGGCATCCTGGGGTTGCTGGTACTGCTGCCCGGGACGCCACTTGTCCTGGGCTGGCTGTGGAACAGCGCCACAGCAGCTGCAGAAGCAGCCGGTTATCAGCTCACTGCCAGTCGCGTAGACGGCAACGCCTGGCGTGGCGTGACGGTCAGCGGCCTGGGTTTGAGCGGCCCGGGCCTGGAGCTCAGCAGCCGTGAAGCCAGCGTTCGCTACGGCCTGCTGAGCCTGCTGTCTGGACGCCTGGCCGTAACCGCAGAGTTAGGCGGCGTGCGCGGTGAACTCGATCCGGCCAGCCTGTTCGAACCGGCTGAGGGCAGCGGCGGTTTCGAACTGCCCGTTGACTTCCAGCAGCTCACTGTCACCGACCTGCAGCTGACCGCAAGCGAATGGACCTCGAACCTGCCTCCCCTGAGCATCGACTCACTGGAGGTACATACTGCCGGCGGCCGCTTCGGCCTGACTGGCCGGCTGAGCACACCTGACGGCCACGCCGCTTTCACTGGCTCGTTCGATCCCGACCTGACCGCACTGACTGTCGACGTGACCGCAGCTGACGTAGTGATCGCCCGCTACTGGTTCCCGGAAGCGACCGGCGGCACTGCCACCGGGCAGGTGCGCGCCTCCGCGGACGGCTTCGAAGTCGACGCCTTCATCCATGACGGCTCCATCGATTACCTGGCGGTAGAAGTCACTGACATAAACGGGCCGGTGACGATCCGCGACATGCAGCTGTCCAGCCGGCTGGAAGCCAGCGGCCTCGACGGTCCGCTGCAGGCTGAGATCAGCGTCGACATAACCGGCGAGAACTACCGCGGCATCCTGACCGGCTCACCCCGCCTGGAGCAGGCCATCCCCTGGCTGGGCCACAACATCAGCCTGGACCTGACCGGCATCCCGGCTGAAGGACCGATGCTGCTGCAGGTGCTCGTCAGCGGCTGGTACGAGACCATGGTCACCGGAACCGCGACCGGAACGGGAACGCTGGCCGGCCTGCCCCTGGCAGCGCTGCACGGTGATTTCGACTACCAGTCACTGAGCGGCGTCAGTGTCGATGCGCGCGCGCAACTCGGCGGTGGTGACCTGCACGTGCGGCTGGAACCGGTCGACGGCGTCGCCTCGGACCTGCTCGTCAGCCTCGCTGACATCGAGCCGTTCGGCGGCTTCACCCTGAACGGTGAAGCGGCGATCAGCTTCGACTCCCGGCCGGCCGGACCCCGGCCCAGCAGTGCCAGCCTGGTACTGAGCGGTGAGCCGCTGACAGTGGAGCTGACCGGCAGCAGCCGGAACACGACCCACTGGAACCTGGACTTCGCCGGTGGTGCCGGCAGCCTGAGCGGCGGGGGCCTGCTTGACCTGAGCCGCGGCACGGTCACCGCGCAGGTCACTGCCGCCGGCCTGGCGTTGCCGGGCCTCCCCTGGCCGCTCGACGCCAGCGCCAGCCTGCTTGACACCCCGCTGGAACTGCCGCTGGGCCTGGACCTGCAGGCAGAACTCGGTCCGCTGCAGCTGCCTGCTGACCGCTGGACGATCTCCACGGCCACTGGCCTGGAACTCAGCAACCGTGACGCCACCCTGGCGGTCCGCCTGCCCCCTTCAGGCGGACTCGAGCTGAACGCGGCCCGACCGGATCTGCTGGTCAGCGGCCTGCCCCTGCACGTGACAGGTCTCCTGCAGCAGACTTACGGTCAACTGGACGGTCAGCTGGCAGTCGAGCTGGAACTGGCCGGCGCCACGCTGGAAGCAGATGTCAGCGCCGCGGACGGTGAAGTGAACCTGACCGGCAGCTCAGACCTGCTCGCCGGGGACTGGCAGCTGCACGGTCAGCTGCTGCCGGAACTGCTGCTTACGGCGACCGGTGACCACGGCGATCTGCGACTGTCCGGTGATGACCTGACCGGCTCAGGCAGTCTGGAACTGCTGAGCGGCGTGCTGCCCGGACCGCTCGCCTGGCAGCTGCAGGGCAGCCTGGAGGACGCGGCAGCCCGACTCAGTTTCGGCAGCGGCAGCGACGTGCAGGCAACCTGGAGCGACGGCCTGCAGGTCAGTGGCAGTATCAGCGAGCAGTTGAGCGTTGCCGGCCGGCCGCTGCAGCTGCAGGCTGACCTGAGCGAGGCTGGCGCGATCAGCGGCACGCTCAGCGGCGAGGCCACGAACGTGACGCTCAGCGGCGGGCTGGACAGCGGCATCAGCTTCAGCGGAACGCTGCCAGCCCATGAACTGCAGGCGCAGCTGCTGGGCGAGCTCGGCCTGACCGGCGGATTCAGCTGGGCGGACGGCACGCCGCGGCTGCAGGCACAACTGGCGTGGCAGGAGCTCACCGGCCTGATCGACTGGTCACCTGGTGAGGAGCCGCTGGCACTGCAGCTGAGCGGACCGGGTGTCAGTGGCGCAGTCAGTGATGAAGGTGTTGACGTTCATTTGATCGGGCTCGACCTGAGCCAGTGGCTGGACACCGCTGGCATCCCTGTATCGGTCACAGCCGGCCGGCTGAACGGCAGCCTGACCGGGCTGATGCTGCAGGCCAGCGCTGCAGTCGGACCGGCGGAACTGCTGCTCGAAGGTCCCGTCTATCCTCAGGCCGACGTTTCCATCAGCGCAGCCGGGGAGCTCGCCGGCCAGCAGCTGACAGCGTCAGGACTGCTCTCAGGCAGCCTCGCTGCACCGGAGCTGACTGCTGAAGTGACCATCGGACCTGCCGACCCGTTCAGCCAGGCAGCCCTGCAACTTGAACCGCTCAGGCTCGCAGTGACCCTGGACGAACATGGTCAGCTGACCGTGAGTGGCCAGGCCAGCGACCTCGCACTGACTGACTCAGGCTGGGCCGGCAGTCTGCAGCTGGGCCTCCTCGTCCTGGGTGAGGCGCACAGCCTGCAGGTGACCCCGACAGCCGCCGGTTTCAGCGCCAGCCTGGACGGTCCCCTGCTGGTTGGCGACTACTCCGAGCCGCACTTCAACCTGCAGCTCAGTGGCAGCCCGGCCGGCTTCGAACTGATCAGCAGAGCCAGCCTGAACGGCGAAGTCACTGACTCCGGCACTTTCACGGCGCACCTGCAGGCGGAGACAGACGGCGGCCCCGGCCAGCTGGAACCGCTCACCGTGGGCGCCCAGTTGCAGGGCGACCTGAGTGGAGTGACCGTCACGGCGAACCTGCGCGGAGGCCCGGAAGGGGGCCGGCTGCTCACCGTCAGCGGAGCGAGCGACTGGAGCAGCCTGCAGCTGCACAGTGACCTGGCCAGCCTCGACCTGAACACGGCGCTCAGCCTGTTCGGCGTGGCAGCCACGGTCAGTCCGCAAGGCAGCGTCCGGCTCAGCGCCACTGCAACCGGGCTCAGCTGGCAGGCCGACGGCAACATCAGCGGCGAACTGAGCGGCGTCCCAGTCGACTTGACCCTCAGTGGAAGCGGCACCGACGCAGCACTTGCCGGCACGGTCATGGACCGGCCGTTCGGCCTGAACGTCAGCCTCGGCGCCGCCACGGAAATGACCGCCGACTGGGACGGCGTGCAACTTATGGCGCAGCTGCAGGACGGAGTAACCGGCTCCCTCACTGCCGGGGAAGCTTCAGCGCTCGGCATGGCTGCGGCCGTCAGCTTCGGGTTCGGCGACAACGCCAGGCTGGCCGGCAGCGTCGGTCCGGCCAGCTTCGAACTTACCGGGCAGGAGACACTGCGCGGCAACCTGCAGCTGGACGGCCTCGAGGAAGCTCTGCCTCTGACACTCAGTAGGACTGGTACGCCAACCCTGTCCACCAGCTGGTCCGGACTGCAGCTCGACGCCTCACTTCAGGACGGCCAGCCGCAACTGCAGCTCAGCGGCGACCTGAACAGTGGCAGCTTCAGCTCCAACCTCAGCTGGCACGCTGCCCGCGGCTTCACTGGCAGTGCGGCCGCAGACGGTCAGTTCCAGGGACTCGGCTGGACCGCTCAGGCGACTGCCACACCAGAGGGCGGACTGCAGCTGGCCGGCTCACTTGACCCGGCTGCGCGGCTGCTGAACGTACAGGCTCAGCTCTCCGCCCAGCCACTGGCGCCTGGGGCGCTGACCGGCACGGTCAGTGGCTACTTCAACCTTGCTGAGCTCGTGCCGGCAGTGAACAGCCGCAGCCTCAGCCTGAGCGCCAGCACCCGCCTGAGCGGGTCGCTTCTGCAGCCGCAGCTGAGCGGCAGCGCACTGGTCATGGGTGCCGTCGCAGCCGAAGGACGGGTCGAAGCGAACCTGGCGGGCGGCTCCGTGCGACTGACTGGTGAAGGTACCGACATCAGTGCCGACTTCAGCACTGGCGGCTGGAACCTTGCCGCCGCAGTGACCGGTGTACCCCTGGAGCGCTTCACCACGGTCCTGCCCGGCGGCCTGCTTGACCTGCAGTTGAGCGGCTCAGACTCCACTCCCCTGCGGCTCAGTCAGCTGCACATCCGTCATGAAGCCGCTTCGGTCACCGGCACCGGCGAACTGGCCGGCGGCAAGCTGGACGGCCTGCTGGAACTCGACGTCGCCATGGACGCCCTCGGCCTCGGCAGCGCCCTGAGCGGAACAGCCCGCGGCACGCTGCGCATCAGTGACTGGCAACCTGACGTGCCGGCTTCGGGCCTGCTGAGCGGCCAGATCAGCCTCAGCGACGTCAGCGTGGCCGGCAACCTGCCCCTGAACGGTGAAGTGTTCCTGAATGGCAGTCCGGCCGCCCCACGCGTTGCAGCCTCGCTGAGTGCCCCAGCTGACGGAGTGCTGAACCTGGACTGGCGACCGGCCCAGCAGAGCGTCAGGCTCACCGCCCGCCTCGACCTGGGTGACGTCGCAACAGACCTGTACCTGCAATCCGGACCGGAATCCGGTCAGACCGCCTACGGCACGGTGCGGCTGCCGGGCGGTTCGTTCAGCCTGAGTGCCCTGAGCGGCGGCGAGTTCCTGTTCACCGGCCGGGAAGCATGGACGGCGTGGGGTGTGCTCGTTGACCCCATAAACGGCGCCCTGCAGGCGAGCGGCAACTTGAACGCGGTAAGTGAGGCGATCAGCGGCACCCTGGACCTGCGCGCCGGCTTCGGAGCTGACGGCCTGCATATTGCCGGTGGCATAACCGGCCTGGAGGCGGTCGGGATCAGTGCAGGTGACGTCAGTTTCTCACCGCTGACCGGCCCGGTAAGCGGCCTTCGTCTCAGCGGACCTCAGGTCGACGGTTCGGTCCAGCTCACCGGGGACTGGCAGCTGAGCCGGCTCGAACTGCGGCCCACCCCGGAACTGGTGGTGGTCGTCAGCGCTTCAGGAGATACCGGGGGCGGCAGCCTTAACGCCTCCCTGTCAGGCCGGCTGCTCGACCTGCCCCTGAGCGGGACAGCGGCGGCCAGCCTCGGCCCGCGCGGCACCACAGTGTCGGCCCTGATCGACGTTCTCGGCGGTCAGGCCAGCCTTGACGCGCTGCTGCGCCAGGGCAACTGGCAGGGTCAGGTGGCGCTCGCTGACCTGGTCCTGAGCGGCATCAGCCTGAGTGGCACCGGTGGGGTGTTCGGACCGGCCGCGAACCCGCGCATCGAACTGACCTCGAGTGCCAACCTGCTCGGCATCGCCGGCCAGGGAACGTTCAGGCTCGGCCCGAACCTGCTCAGTTTCCACCAGACGTTCAGCGACCCCGCCCTGGGTGGCGACCTGGTACTGCAGGGCAGCTTCTGGCCCGAGCCGAGGCTCATCCTCAGCGGCCCGGACGGCCACAGCTTCCGGCTCGAGCAGGCTGCCGACGCCGCCGGAGTGCCGATCCCGGAGCGCCGCCTGGTGTCAAGCGGCCAGCTGATCATCGACAGTCCGGCAGCGAGCGTCAGCCTGCAGGCGGCAGCCAACGGTGACAGTGCCCGCCTCGACCTCGAGATCGGCCTGCTGCCCGGCTTCGCAGTCGGCGGTGACCTGCACCTGAGCAGCCTGAGCAGCCTGATGGGCCAGTTCGACAGTGGCGTGCAGCTGCAGGGACGGGGTGAAACGAGCGGTGACCTGCAGCTCAACCTGCTGTCCGGGCAGCTGAACTTAAGTGGTTTCGGACTGAGCTGGGGCCCGGGCAAGTTCCTGCTGGACGGTTACGCGAACTTGAACGGCACGGCCCGCATCAGCGGCCAGTTCGAACCGACCGTTCCGTTCCTGCGCGACCTGCCGGCCCTGGTCCAGGACCCGTCCGTGCCATTCGCCCTCATCAACTCCAGCGGCCTCGTCCGGCTCGTCTCCTCCAGCCGGCTGGGCGATATCGAAGCGAGCCTCGAGACCGGTGACCGCCGTGGCAGCCTGACGGCGCTGCTCAACTCCGGCTCCGGTAACGCCGTCATCAGCCTCGCCTGGAACGACCTGACCGGACTGACCGGCACGGTCCGCTCTGACGAGTACCGCCTGTTCGAACTGGCTGCCGGCACTGCCGGGTTGCTTGATGCCGACCTGAGCTTCGCTGACAGCCGGGTGACGGGCAGCACCAGCCTGAGGCTCAGCAGCGGGCAGCTCAGCGCCAGTGGCAGCTGGAGCATGGCCGAGTTCCTGCCTCAGGCGCTGGCACCGCATGGCGGCAGCGGCGGCGAGCTGGACGTCCGGCTCAGTTCACTTGAACTGTCGGAACTGCCGCCGGTCGCGCAGTACGTGCCGGCGCTCAGCGGTGGTGTCACCGCGGTGGTGCAGCTGCGTGACGACATCATCGCCGGCAACCTGGTCGCCACCGGCCTGCAGGCCGCCGGCTCGCCGCTGCCCATCGAAGCTGTCATCAGTGGCAGTCCGCGCAGCATCGAGGTCGGTGCGAGCCTGGCCGGCAGCCCGCTCAGCGTGACGCTGGAAGACTGGACCCTGAGCGGTCTGCTGGAGATGCGCCGCTTCCCGCTGCAGACGTTCGCTGAGGCGCTGGCCGGTCCCCTGGACGTGTCCGCTGAGGTGACCGGCGTGACCCGCTTCAGTTTCCCGTTCACTGACCTGAGCCGCACCGAGTTCCGCGTCGCCACCGAGCAGGTGTGGCTGGAGCGGGCCGGTATCGTGACGACCGGTAACGTCAGCATGGAGCTGAGCAGCGGCGTGCTTGAGGTCAGCCAGGCCAGTTTCAGCGGGGCCGGTTCCTGGGAAGCGAGCGGGGTGCTGCGCGCCGACCTGCTGGACTTCGACCTTATCGCTGATGAGGCTGACTTCGGGCCGATGCTGGGCCTGATCCCTGCTCTCAATCAGCTGGGTGTCGGCGCCTCAGGTTCACTCAGCCTCACCGCGCGGGGTGACCTGGCTGACCCGCAGGTGAGCCTCGCCAGCGAGCGGCTGCAGTTCGAACTGGCCGGCATCTCCTACCAGCTTGACGACCTGCTGCTCACGCTGCAACAGAACCGGCTGAACCTGTCAGCAGAGTTGCTGGCGACAGATCCGATCCAGGGTTCGCTTGAACTGTCAGGCAGTGGCGGGATCCAGTTGAGCCCGCTGGCGTTCTCCGATGCCAGCTTCAGCTTCGGTGGCAGCCTCGTGCTGCCGGTAGTCGGTCAGGTGGAAGGCATCAGCGGCCGCCTGTTCACGGACGAGACCGCCTCGGGTGCGCTGCTGGCCGACGTCAACGGCATGATGGGCAACCCGCTCACGATAAGCGGCAGCCTGAGCCCCCTGGACCTGACGCTGCAGGGCAGCGACCTGCACGTTGACCTGCCAGGCCTGTTCCTGGACGATTCACGACTGGACGCAGACCTGCGGCTGCGGCGCGATGACGGCCTGCTGCTCGGCGGCAGCATCGTGCTGCACGAGAGCCTGCTCAACCTGAGCCCGGAACCGGTGGCCGGTGGCGCCAGCCTCGGTGGTGGCATCGCCGAGTCGCTTCGTTTCGACAACGTCCGCATCGTCGTGCCGGCGCGCCTGCGCCTGACGGAAAGCTTCGGCAGTGCCGAACTCGCCGGTGACCTGACCGTGGCCGGTTCACTGGCGCAGCCGCTGCTGTCAGGCCGCGCTGAAGCGCTGCGCGGTAACTTCCAGTTCGCCGGCCGTGACTTCCAGATCCAGGAAGCAACCGCGGTGTTCGAGGTGACCCGGGGCGTCTACCCTGAGCTGCGCATAACCGCAGTCACGACCTTCGACCGTGGACGCCTGCTGCCCCAGGGTTCCAACCTGCAGCTGGTAGCGCCTGCGGACGGCAGCGCTGTGGTCACGATGAGTTTCGTCGGTGCAGTGGAAGCTGACCCAGCCGGCGGGATCCGCCTGAACATCGACCCGCTGCTGTCGAGCAACGTACTGGTCCGCTCCACCCAGGCTGACGGCCCGGGCGGTGCACCCCGGCCACTGACGGACGACGAACTCCTCGCACTGATCACCCTGGGCCGCACCGACTTCGCCTCGCTGGGCGGTGAAGCGGGCCTGGCTCCGATGGTCGCCCAGGGCGCCCTCGAGACCGCCGTGGACCTGCTGATCATGTCTGGGCTGCAGCGCGCCCTGGGTGAAGCGCTCGGCCTCGACCTGGTCGAGATCCGCAGCAGCGCGCTTTCAAACCTGCTCACCGGCAACCAGACTGACCAGCAGTTCGGCATCTCGGTGCGGTTCGGCGGTTACGTCTCCGATGAAGTGTTCGCCACGTACCGTCTGAGCGCCTTCGACGACCCGGACGGACTGTACGCGTTCAGCAACGAAGTTGGCATCCGCTACGCGCTCGGTCCGGTGCTGCTCGACCTGGCCGGCAGCCTGAACGTGCAGGACACACCCGGCCTCGGTGCCGTCGCCCAGCTGAGTCTGGGACTCCAGTACGAGATCAACGCCAGTACCACACTTGAGGCTGCTTTCGACATGTCAGGTCAGGAACAACTGTTCAGGTTCGGGGTCACCTGGCGCTGGTAGACTGACTGTGACTCTTCAGGGAGGTTCGTCAGAATGAACAGCAACCATGAACCGTCCGGCAGTTTGAGCGGGCTGGGCGACTCGGTCCTTAACGCCACCACACCGCAGCTTTATGAGTTCGCGCTGCGTGGCGAAGGCGTCCTGGCAGAGCACGGTGCTCTGGTGGTCGACACGGGTCGATTTACGGGCCGCTCGCCTGGGGACAAGTTCGTGGTCCGTGATGCCCTCACTGAGGACACCGTCGACTGGGGCGCCATAAACCAGCCTGTGTCGAAGGAGCATTTCGACACGATGAAGCAGGACATGCTGGACTGGGCCAGCAGCCGGCGCCTGTACCGCCAGGACCTGTTCGTCGGCAAGGACCCGCGTTTTCAGCGGCCCGTCCGCATCTACACCCAGTACGCCTGGCACAGCCTTTTCGCCCGTACCATGTTCGTGCGTGAAGGCGACACGGCAGCTGCAGCTGACGGCTGGACGGTGCTGGACCTGCCGGGCTTCAAGGCTGATCCGGAGCGGCACGGGGTGCGCTCGGACACGGCCATCATGCTTGACTTCACTGAGCGGCTGATCCTGGTCGCCAACACCGAGTACGCGGGTGAGATCAAGAAGGGCGTGTACAGCGCCATGAACTTCGAGCTGCCCGGTCAGGGTGTCATGCCGATGCACTGCTCCGCCAACATCGGCGAGGCAGGCGACACTGCGCTCTTCTTCGGTCTGAGCGGCACCGGTAAGACCACCCTGTCAGCCGATCCGAAGCGGCAGCTCATCGGTGACGATGAGCACGGCTGGTCCAGCGAAGGTGTATTCAACTTCGAAGGTGGCTGCTACGCCAAGATAATCAACCTGGACCCCCAGGCTGAACCTGACATCTACGCCGCCACCCGCCGTTTCGGCACCATCCTCGAGAACGTTGGCTTCGAACCGGGTACCCGCAACGTCGACCTTAACGACGGCAGCCGCACCGAGAACACCAGGGCCGCCTACCCTATCGAGTTCATCCCCAACGCCAGTGATACCGGCATGGGTGATCACCCTTCGAACATCGTGTTCCTTACTGCCGATGCGTTCGGGGTGCTGCCGCCGATCAGCCGCCTGACGGGCGAGCAGGCCATGTACCACTTCCTGTCCGGTTACACCGCCAAGGTGGCCGGTACGGAACGGGGTGTCACCGAGCCGGTGGCCGCCTTCAGCACCTGCTTCGGAGCGCCGTTCATGCCGCTGCAGCCGGCCCGCTACGCAGAGATGCTGGGTGAGCTGATCCGCCGGCATTCAGTACGTGTCTGGCTGGTCAACACCGGCTGGACCGGTGGACCATACGGCACCGGCAGCCGCATCAAGCTCCGTTACACCCGGGCGATGGTCGGCGCAGCGCTCAGTGGCGCCCTGGACGACGTGCAGTACCGGGTGCATCCGGTCTTCGGTGTCGCCATGCCGCAGTCGTGCCCGGACGTGCCGGAGGACCTGCTGGATCCGGTCCGCACCTGGCAGGACGCTGAAGCGTACGAGCGTCAGGCGCTTCAGCTGGCCGCGATGTTCCATGACAACTTCGGCCGTTTCGCAGACAGCGCTCCGGCCAGTGTGGCTGCCGCTGGTCCCCGCAGCAGCGACTGAACTTACGTAACCGACCATGAATCAGTCCGGGCGGTCATGATGACCGCCCGGACTGATTCATTGCTTATGTGAACTGCCGCTGGCTCAGTCGCCGCTTACGACGGCACCTTGCAGCAGTACTTCAACCGCCACGCTGAGCGCGTTATCGTGCTCCAGGTCGAGCTGTGCCTGGCCCTGCACGGCACTGGGGGCGCGTGATTCACCGAGAGTGAGCAGCGTGAACTCGCCTTCGTCATTGACGGTGGTGCTGCCCATCACGACGCCGTCGACCACGAGCTCGATGACCTGGCCCTCGCGGCCGCCCTGGCCGGTGGCTGAGATTATCTGCGGGAAGCGGTCATCGATGGCGGCAACGTCAGGCGTGATGCCTTCGGTGCTGATGCTGCGCCGGTCCGGAGTGAGCCATTCGAAGCTCATGTAGATGAGCTGGCCGCCGTTGCTGAGCGGCAGTACGTTCTGGGCAACGCCCTTGCCGAACGTCTGTTCGCCCACGATCACGGCCCGGCCGTGGTCCTGCAGGGCGCCGGCGACGATCTCGCTGGCGGAAGCAGAGTTCTGGTTGACGAGCACCACCATGGGCAGGTCGTACCAGTTCGGGTCGGCAGAGGCGATGCGCTGGGTCACGCCACGTGAACGCTGGAACACGATGTCACCGGTGTTCAGGAAGGCGTCGGCAACCAGGATGCCCTGGTCAAGGAAGCCACCGGAGTTGTCACGCAGGTCCAGGACGAGCGAGGTCGCGCCGTCCAGGATGAGGCCGTCGATCGCAGCCGTCATCTGCTCAGTCAGCTGCCGGTTGGCGAAGGTGGTCAGGGCGACGTAACCGACGTTGTTGTCGAGCAGCGCAGTCTCGACACTGACGATCTGGATCGTGCCACGGGTGATGGCGAACTCGACCGGCTCTTCCTGGCCGGGCCGGCGCATCACCAGCTCGACCACGGTGCCACCTGGTCCGCGGACCAGGTCAGCAACCTCGGTCGGCGTCATCTCTGACACGTCGGTACCGTCGACCGACATGAACTGGTCACCGCGCTGGATGCCGGCCAGCGAGGCCGGGCCACCGCTGTAAACCTGCAGAACTTCGACACCCTTGCCGGTGTTCCGGTCACGCGAGGTGAGCACCGCACCGATTCCCTCGAACGAACCGCTCTGGTCCTGCATGTCCCGCGCGGCCGCCTGCGGCGTCTTGTAGTAGGTGTAAGGGTCGCCGAGCGCTTCGAGCATGCCGGTGATGGCACCCTCGATCAGCACTTCATCGTCGACGTCTTCAAGGTAGCCCGACTTGAGCGCACCGAAGGACTGTATGAGCGCCCTCGCGGTAGCCGAGTCAAGGAACTCGTTCGTAAAGTCACGTGAGAACTGTGCGTTCACCAACATGACAGAAGCAGCCAGTGTCACAACGGCTGCGATCAACCATCTGCGCTTCATTCGTCCTCCCATGGAGCTGGTTGCACGCTGCAGTATAGCCCCTGCGCAAGACGGGGTCCGTAACGCAGTGCGCGGGCATGACACTGCCGCTGCTATACTCCGGCCATGCGGATCCTGTTCGCTGCCAGCGAGGTTTATCCGTTCTCCAAGACCGGCGGACTGGCGGACGTCAGCGGCGCCCTGCCGGCTGCGTTGACCCGGCTCGGCCACGAGCTGCTGGTCATCTCACCGTGGTACGCCAGCCTGGACGCGCGGCCGTACTGGATCGGTGACGTCGAAGTCCCCTTCGATGGCCGCTTCGAGACCGTCGGCATCGGCACCCTTGAAAAGGACGGTGTCAGTTACGCCTTCGTGGGCAACCCGCTGTTCAGCCGTGACCGACTGTACGGTTTTGATGATGACGTACGCCGCTTCAGCCTGTTCACGCGGGCCCTGCCTCAGGTCGCGGAGCGCGTCGGCTTCCGGCCGCAGCTTGCCCACGTCAACGACTGGCACACGGCCGCCCTGCCGCTCGTACTGAACCGTGGTTCCCACCTGCCCCACGGATTCAAAGGCCTGCCTTCCCTGCTGACGGTACACAACGTTCAGTTCCAGGGCGAGGCCGGGCTCGACGAGGTCACCTGGTGGCTGCGCCTGCCGGGCAGCAGCCGCGACTCGTGGCTCAACCGCCTGGGTGGTGCGAACCTGCTGCAGGCCGGGCTGGGTGAAGCGAGCCGCGTCAACACCGTCAGTCCGACGTACGCCACGGAGATACTGCAGGCCGAGTACGGCTGTGGCCTGGAAACGAGCTTCAGTGAGGTCAGCCGCGAGGGCCGGCTGAGCGGCATCGTCAACGGGATCGACGTGTCTGTCTGGGGTCCTGAAACCGATCCGCACCTGCCGCAACGCTACGGAACCGACGGGCTGCGCCAGGGCAAGTTCCAGGCCAGGCAGGCGCTGACTGCCCGCTTCGGGCTTGATCCGGGCCGCCCCCTGCTGGCTGCCGTCTCGCGACTGGCAGAGCAGAAGGGCATCGACCTGCTCGCTGACGCCGCGGAGCAGCTGACGGCTCAGGGCTGGTCGGTGTTCGTACTCGGCAACGGCGACGAGCAGCTTGAGGAGCGACTGCACGGCCTTGCGGCCCGCCTGCCCGACTTCCGGGTGTGGGCCGGCTTCGACGAGGCGCTTGCCCATCTCACCTACGCAGCTGCTGACGTGCTGGCCATCCCCAGCCGCTTCGAACCGTGCGGCCTCAACCAGATGATCGCCATGCGTTACGGCACCCTGCCGCTGGCCCGGGCTACCGGCGGGCTGCTGGACACCGTCGCCCACCTTGAGACCGGCTTCCTGTTCGACCATGCCAGCGACTGGAGCCTGCTCGGCAGTGCAGAGCTGGCGCTGGAGCTTTACCGCAACGGCGCCTTCCCCGCGATGCAGCAGGCTGCCATGGAACGGGATTTCTCCTGGGACGCCTCGGCCCGACGATATTCTGCGCTGTACTCGGTTATTGTAGCCGGGTGACTCAGACCGAACAGACCGTGGACAGGGCCGTCCCAGACTCATGGCGGGACCGGCTCGCGAACGGTGAGCTTGAACCTGCACTGACCAGTTACCTGCGTTTCGGCCCGGAAGAACCCGGTGTTCAGACGACGCTTGAAGACCTGCACGCACTGCTCAACCTGGTGAGATCAAAGGCGTTCGCACGCGCCGAACGCATGCTTGAGCAGCTGGACAACCGCCCCGACTGGTTCGACTGGAACGGGTTCGAGAACAGTTTCCGTGCTCTCCGTGACGCAGCTGCTGCAGTCGACGAGCGGGAACCGGACCGCTGTGAGGAACTGCTGAACGACGTGACCCACGTGCTGTTCCGTGCAGAAGCGGCCAACATGCGGGGCACTGCCCTCATCTTCAGGGGTGAGTTCGAGGCGGCCAGGGAGCAGTTCGACCAGGCGCTGCTGATCGATCCGAAACATTACCGCGCGGTCACCAACCTGGGTAACGCCGCGCTTGAAGCCGGTGACCTGGACGGGGCCATCGCGTTCTACGAGCGGGCGATAAGCCTGAACGCGGACTTCGCCAACGCCCACCACAACCTGGGCGTTGCCTGGCGCCGCAAAGGCAGGATCGGCAAGAGCATCGCCGCCCTGAAAGCCGGTCAGAAAGCCCAGCAGCGCTTCGACCAGGCTGAAGCACGCGAACAGCTTGGCAGGATGACCCGTGGGGTCACCGGCAAGGCAGCAGGCAGCAAGTACATCAAATGGGCGCTGTACGCGCTCGTCGCCGCCGGTGTCTACTGGTTCCTGAGCTCGCGCGGCACCATCTGAGCGGCCGGCTGAATCAGTTGAGCCACGGTTCGCCGGGTACGAGCCAGTTGTGCAGCGAGCGCGTCACTGCCAGCTGACTGGCCGGATCCCCGGCAGGTTCAAGCAGCGGCTGGAGAAGTACGCTGCGGCTGTACTGGAACAGCGGTG
The DNA here is from genome assembly GCA_964411415.1 of uncultured bacterium. Lineage (GTDB taxonomy): Bacteria > Deinococcota > Deinococci > Deinococcales > Trueperaceae > CALDPK01. The sequence continues at coordinate 4,202 of CAYPKV010000007.1, read as the reverse complement.
AACGCACCGCCGCCTGCTGGACAGCCAGCGGCAGGTTCTGCGCCGGGTAGACGATCTCGTTACCGGGTGTCCGGCCGATCGGCAGTGACACCAGTACGCTGAGCAGCAGCGCAGCACCGAACAGCAGGCCGAACACCGTGCCGGCTACTGTGCCGGAGCGGTCAGTGGCCGGGTTGCGCGCCGGCAGCAGCCGCGCGCAGGCGATGGCGATCACCAGGCCGGCTGCGACAGCCAGGACGAGTGCCAGCAGCGGCGAACCCTGACCGAGACGGAGCAGCGGACCGAGTGCCAGCAGACCGGCAACAGACATGATCGCGCCGGTCCAGCGGCGCTCTCCAGCGAGCGCCGCGACCGACATTGCGAGTATCACCAGGATCGCATCAAGCCAGGTCATGAGTCGCGGACATCATAGCCCGCGTTCCTGGCTGTGCTGATGACATTGGTCATATGTTCCGTGACTTCAGCATCAGTAAGCGGCCGCTCTGGGTGCCGGAACACGAAGCGGAGCGCGATGCTCTGCCTGCCCGCACCGATGCGTTCACCGCGGTAGACGTCGAACGGTGCGAGTGACTCCAGCTGCGGACCGGCCGGTCCGGTGAGCAGCTCGCGCAGACTGGCGAAGCTGACAGTGTCCGGCGTGATGAGCGCCAGGTCGCGCTCGACCCGTTCCTGCCGGCCCGGTTCAGCGAACTTGACCGGCTGGCCAGTGAGCGGCAGGTCCAGTTCACAGATGAACGTGTCACGGATGCCGAGTTCCGAAGCGATCTCCGGGTGGAGCTGCCCCAGGAAACCGATGGCCTGACCGTTCCAGATGACCTGGGCGCTGATGCCCGGATGCAGCGGGTCGAACGGGGCGTTGCGCAGCTCAACAGTGGCACCGAGTCCGGCAGCGAGCCGTTCGACGAGACCTTTGAGTACGAACGCGTCTGCCCTGACTCCCTGCTTGCGCCAGCCGGGCTCGATCCAGTCGCCACTCAGCAGCAGGGCGACCCGTTCAGTCTCCTCTTCGTTGAACACGTGACCGACCTCGAACAGGGCGAGCGAGGTGCGCTGGCGGTTCAGTACCGCCGCGTCGAGCAGGCTCGGGTAGAGCATGGTGCGCAGCACGGCACTCTCCTGGCCTTGCGGGTCACTGAGCCGCACGGCAGCCGCGGGGGCGCGTACGGTCCTGAGGTGCGCGTCACCGGTGAAGCTGTAGGAGATCAGCTCCTGGAAGCCGAAGCTGGCCAGGCTGGCCCGCAGCCGCCGGTGGGTGACGTCGTCAAGGGACGGCACGAACTGCATGTGCGGCGTGCTCGAACCGATGTGTTCGAAACCGTGCAGGCGGATGACCTCTTCGATCACGTCTTCCTCGATGGCCATGTCGAAACGCCAGCTCGGTGCCGTCACCTGCCAATGGTCTTCAGCAGCTTTGTCGACACTGAAACCGAGTGCGGTCAGGTACCGTTCCTGATCTGCGAGTGGAACGTCTACGGCCGTTAAGAACTCAACCCGGGAAGGCCGGAAGCTCAGCTGCTTCAGTGGCTGCGGACCACCGCTAACGACGAGCTGACCGGCCGGCTGACCGCCTGCCAGCTCAGTGAGCAGCGCGCAGATGCGGGCTGAAGCCAGCGGAGCGAGGTTCGGATCGACGCCGCGTTCGAACCGGTAATGAGCGTCAGTATGCTGGGCGTGCCGCCTGGCGGTGCGCCGCACCGTCACAGGGTCGAAGAAGGCGACCTCGAGGGCGATCTCTGTCGTGTCGTCACGGACGCTGTCGTGCAGGCCGCCGATGACGCCGGCCAGACCGAGCGCCCGGTCACCCGCTGCGATCACCAGGTCCTGTTCGTGCAGTTCCAGTTCGTCACCGCCGAGGGTGCTCAGCTTCTCCCCTGCTGTGGCCCGGCGCACTCCGATGGTGCCACCCGGCAGTGCCCGCAGGTCGTAAGCGTGGGAAGGCTGGCCGAGTTCGAAGTTCACGTAGTTGGTGACGTCGATGACGTTGCTGCGGGGCCTCAGGCCAACCATGGCCAGGCGACGCTGCAGCCACAGCGGGCTGGCCGCGACCTTCAGGCCACTGACGCGCCGCAGCGTGAAGTGCGGACTGCCGGTCAGGTCACGGTTGTCGATGCTGACCGTTCCGTCACTGTCTGCGACTTCCGGAGCCAGTCCGACTGTGAACGGCAGTTCAAGTGGCTGGTCCAGCCGGGCCGCCAGGTCCCGGGCCACACCCATGATGCTGAAGGCATCAGCCCGGTTCGGGGTTATCTCCAGTTCAAGGATCGTGTCCCCGGGCCACAGTTCAGCCAGCGCTGCGCCGGGCTCCAGGTCAGCAGGCAGCTCCAGCAGTCCGGCAGCATGGTCGTATATGCCGAGTTCCCGGGCGCTGCACAGCATGCCTTCACTGTTCAAACCCGCCAGTACCCGGACGCCGATGTCCGCACCGAGCGCCGGCAGGTAAGTACCCGGCGGCGCGAAGGCGGTCAGCATGCCGTTCACCGCGTTCGGTGCACCGGTAACGACCTGCCAGTGCCTGCTGCCGTCCCACGCCTTGCCGAGCTGAAGGTGATCGGAGTCCGGAACCGGTTCCAGCTGCTCCAGCCTCACCACGACGGTGCCGGCGGGCGCACCGGGGTAGTCATGCACTGCCTCGCAGCCCAGGCCGATGCCGGTCAGCAGCTCGGCCGTCTCCTCAGGACCCGGCAGTGCCGGGAGGAACTCACGCAGCCAGCTGTAAGGAACGTTCACAGCTCACCCCGGAACTGCTGCAGTATGCGCAGGTCACCCTGGGCGAAGTGCCGTACGTCGTTCACGCCGTTGGGCACCATCGCCAGTCGTTCGATACCGAATCCGAATGCGAAGCCGGTGACGCCGGACAGCCCGGCCGCTTCGAACACCTTCGGGTGCACCATTCCGCAGCCGCCGAGCTCCAGCCACTCTTCACGGCCGGTGCGCGGATGCGTCCACCAGATGGCGAACTCAGCTCCGGGTTCGACGAACGGGAAGAAGCTGGGCTGCAGGCGCGTGCGGGTTCCGGGTCCGAAGATCGCTCCGGCCATCTCCTCGATAGCGCCGCGCAGGTCGGCCATGGTGATCCGTTCACCGACGACGAGCGCTTCCAGCTGGTGGAACTGCGCCTCGTGGGTCGCGTCTACGGCTTCGTTCCGGTAAACCTTGCCGGGCGCGACGATCTTGAACGGCGGCTTGTGGCTTTCCATGTAGCGGGACTGCACGGGACTGGTGTGGGTGCGCAGCAGGCGCCCGTCGGTGGTCCAGAACGTGTCCTGCTCGTCCCGGGCGGGGTGCTCCGGCGGGAAGTTCAGCGAGCCGAAGTTGTACCAGTCAGTCTCGAGCTCCGGTCCGGCGGCGACCTCGTAACCGAGCGAGGTGAACACGTCGAGCAGGCGGTTCGTGACGCGGGTGAGCAGGTGCTCCCCGCCTACGTGGAACCGTTCGCCGGGCAGCGTCAGGTCGACACGTTCCGCTTCGAGGCGCGCGTCGAGCTCCTGCCGCTGTAACTGTTCGCGCCGCGAGACGAAAGCCTGTTCGAGCTCATCCCGCAGCGCGTTTATCTTCGCGCCGGCCTCGCGGCGCTCTTCCGGGGCCATGCCGCCCAGCGCTTTCAGCTGGCTGGTCAGGACCCCTTTCTTACCGAGGTAGTGGACCCTCAGGTCCTGCAGTTGCCGCTGGTCAGCAGCAGCTGCGATGTTGGCTATCGCTTCATCCCGCATTCAGTTCTGTTACTCCAGGAAAGCCCCGCCACTGTGGGGTGGCGGGGCGAAAGGGCACTGTTCTTAAGCGTTGGCCTTGCCAGGAACCTTGCGGCTGCCGTGGTTGCGGCTGTCCTGCCAGTTCCTGAACCAGACGAGCATCGGCCCAAGGATGAAGATGCTCGAAAGTGAGCCGATCACGATGCCGCACAGCAGCACGACCGAGAATCCGCGCAGTACGGACCCGCCGAAGAACAGCAGGGTCAGCACCGGCAGCAGCGTCGTAGCTGAGGTGAGGATCGTACGGGACAGGGTCTGGCTGATCGACAGGTTGACGATCTCGCCGTAGCTCATATGACGGTTCGAACCGACGTTCTCGCGGATGCGGTCAGAGATGACGATCGAGTCGTTCAGTGAGTAACCGACCACGAACAGCAGGGCCGCCAGCACCGGGATGCTGAACTCGATGTTGAACACCGACAGGATCGCGAGGGTCAGCAGCACGTCGTGGCC
>CAYPKV010000006.1:0-34189 GCA_964411415.1 uncultured bacterium | reverse complement strand
GCTTCCACCGGCAGGCCGAGGACGTCAGCGGCGAAGAGCGGGATGAGCACCTGCCGGCCCATGCGGATCGCCTGGGCGCACAGCTGGCCGATACCGGCGGGGATGAGCACGTGGCCGCTGCTTGCCAGTGTCTCCTTCAGCAGCTGGGTGCTGCCGTGCTCCGGCGTTCCGACCGGCTGGACCGGCCGGCCGCCGCGCCGTTCAACGTACAGCCAGCACAGCAGCAGTGTGAGCAGCGCCAGGCCCGCGTAAACAGCAAACGTGGCACCCAGGCCGAGCGAACCGGCGACGAAGCCGCCCAACACCGGTCCGATCAGATGACCGAGCCGGTTCGTTCCGCCGAACAGGGCCGTTGCCCGCCCCCGGGTCCGCTGTGACAGTTCCGTCGCCATGTAGACGTGCCGGGAGATGTTGAACAGGGCTGCACCGGCGCCGGCCAGCAGCCGCAGCGCCACAATCATGACGGCATCCGTCGTGAACGCCAGTGCCACGACGCTCAGTGCAGCGACGCCCAGGCCGAGCAGCATGGCGCGTTTGCGGCCAAGGCGACGCAGGGCCAGGCCGGCAGGTACGTCCGCGGCGAGCATGCCGATCGACTCCCCCGCCAGGATCAGGCCGACCAGCAGGTACGGGACTTCCAGTCCGCTGGCGAACACCGGCAGCGTCGGGATCAGCAGGCCGTTGCAGACGGACAGCAACAGCGAAGGCAGGTACAGGGACAGCAGCAGCTGACGGTTTATGGGACTGTCAGTGCGGCCAGGCATGAGCCAGACTTTACCGCTTCACCGACGGACCGGCCACAGCACAGTGAACTCAGCTGAAGTCAGTGACAGTCGGAGCCAGACGCAGCTGACTGAGCCGACCCTCGCCGTCGACACTCAGGTACCAGACGGCCAGGTCAGGCCGGAACTCGTAGGCCAGATCGTCAAGCAGTCTGATGAACTCGTCATCCCAGTCCGTCGGACTGCTGAGCAGGCGGTCCACGAAAGCCTGCGGTACCCGTGCACTGAAGGCGTATTCGAGCAGGTCAGCCAGCGACTGCATGACAGGCTCCCTTCAGCTCAGTCGTCGTCACCGTCCCCACCGGGTCCTGAGTCAGCGATGCTGCCGACGTTACGGCCACCCTGGATCTCGTTCGTGACCCTGGTGCGGATCTCCTCAACCAGTTCCGGGCGCTCCTCGAGGAACTCCGCGGACTTCTCCTTGCCCTGACCGAGGCGCGTCTCACCGTAGCTGTACCAGCTGCCGGATTTCTGGACGATGTCCAGGTCAGTGGCGATGTTGAGCAGGTCACCGAGCTTGTCGATACCGCGGCCGAACATGATCTCGACCTCCGCCTCGCGGAACGGCGGCGCTACCTTGTTCTTGGTGATCTTCACCCGGGTGCGGTTACCGACGCGGTCCGCTCCGGACTTAACGTCGCCCCGGCGGCGCACTTCCATGCGGACACTGGAGTAGAACTTCAGGGCCCGGCCACCCGGGGTGGTCTCGGGGTTGCCGTACATGACACCGATCTTCTCGCGGATCTGGTTGATGAAGATGGCAGTCGTCCGGCTCTTGCTCAGCACGCCCGTGAGCTTGCGCAGCGCCTGGCTCATGAGCCGGGCCTGCAGGCCCACGTGACTGTCACCCATCTCGCCTTCGATCTCAGCCCGTGGTACGAGCGCGGCCACGGAGTCGATGACTACTACGTCAACTGCGCCGCTGCGCACGAGCAGCTCGGTGATCTCCAGCGCCTGTTCACCCGTGTCCGGCTGGCTGACGAGCAGGTTGTCGGTATCGACACCGAGGGCGCGGGCGTAAGCGGGGTCAAGCGCGTGTTCAGCGTCAACGAATGCAGCAACGCCCCCGGCGCGCTGGGCCTCAGCTACGATGTGCAGGCTGAGCGTGGTCTTGCCACCCGATTCCGGTCCGTAGATCTCGATGATGCGGCCCCGGGGCACGCCCCCGACGCCGAGTGCCAGGTCGACGCTCATGCTGCCGGTGCTGATGACGCCGTGGTTGAGTGTCCGGACGTCGTCGCCCAGACGCATGATCGCGCCTTTGCCGAACTGCTTCTCGATGTTGGAGAGCGTGGCGTTCAGTGCCTTGAGCTTCTGGTCCATGATTCCCTCCGCAGCCGGCGACCTGGGTGCCGGTTCCTGCCCGGCGGAGAGCCGGGCACATTGAATCGCCTTAAATCTTAAGGTGTCAGCCGCCGGCGGCGCAAGGGGTACCGGTACCGGAGTCAGGCAGGTGCAGGACAAAAGCCAAGGCTCAGGCCAGGTAACCGCCTTTCTCCAGCGCCAGGTCAGCGATGCTCCGGCGCAGGCCGATCAGGTCCACACCGTGATCTGCCAGGTAACTGCCGACCCGGGCGGAGTGGGCTGAGCCGCCCGGTATGCGGCGCAGCACCTCGGCAGCCAGCTGACGCGCCCGGTCCACGGCGCCGAAGGCGTACAGCCGTGCCAGCATGACACCCGGCGCATCGTCCGCCCCGGCCGCCGCCCGCAGCAGGCCTGACTCGGCCAGGTAGACAAGCCCGATCATGTCGGCCACCCGGGCCATAACTTCCTGTTCCTCTTCGACCTTCTGCATCCAGGCCATCACAGCCGCCCCGGCGACGACCAGGACTGCACTCTTGAGGTTGGTCACTGCGGTGTCGGCAGAACGCAGCGCCTCCGGTACCGATTCATCGGGTGCGTGGGGGCTGCCGGCTGCGGCAGCCTGAACCGCGGACATCAGGTCGAGCCGGCCCTGCATCGCCCGTTTCAGCAGCTGGCCGGAAGTGAGCAACCGGTTGATCTCGTTCGTACCCTCGAAGATGCGGTTGATGCGCGAGTCACGGTACGCCGCTTCGACCGGATACTCGGCTGAGAAGCCGTTGCCGCCGAAAATCTGCAGGGTCTCATCGATGATGTCGTCCAGTATCTCCGAACCGAACACCTTGATGAACGAGTACTCGACCACGTACTCGTCCAGCGCCGCAAGCCTGTCAGCGTCAGCGACCCCGGCCAGCCTGGCGTCCAGGTCCCCGCTGACGCGGTAAACGGCGCTCTCCAGCGCCCAGGTGCCGGCCTGCATGTCCGCCAGCTTCTCTTTGATCAGACCGAAACTGCCGATCGGCACGCCGAACTGTTCGCGTTCGCGGGCGTAGCCGCTGGCCAGGCGCAACATCTGCCTGGCGCCCCCTATCGCTCCGGCGGCCAGTTTCAGCCGGCCGATGTTCAGGATCGAGAAGGCGATGCGGTGTCCTTGGCCGGGCTCACCGAGCAGGTTGTCCAGCGGGATGCGGGCGTTGTCCAGGATCACCCGCATCGTCGACGAGCCCTTGATGCCCATCTTGTGCTCTTCTGCCCCCAGGCTCAGACCGGGCGTGTCCCGCTCGACCAGGAAAGCAGTGAACTCCTTGCCGTCGATCTGCGCGAACACCGTGAACAGGTCAGCGAATCCCGCGTTTGATATCCACATCTTGCTGCCGTTGAGCACCCACTCGTCACCGTCGCGCACCGCGGTGGTGCGGGCAGCCCGCGAGTCGGACCCCGAACCGTCCTCGGTGAGGCAGTAAGCCGCCACCCACTCGCCACTTGCCAGCCTGGGCAGGTAACGCTCCTTCTGCCCGTCAGTACCGAAGTAGACGAGCGGCAGCGTACCGATGCCCACGTGAGCGTTGAAAGTAACGTTGAACGAACCGGTCTGCGCCAGCTTCTCGGTCACCAGCATCGAGGCCGTCTTGGACTGTGACAGGCCACCGTACTGTTCGGGAACGTCCAGGCCGAGCAGGCCCAGCTCGCCGGCCTTCGCCAGCAGCTGACGCGAGGCCGCGTAGTCGAGCCCTTCGATCTGCTCCTTGACCGGCCGGTACTCGCGTTCCACGAACTGGCTGGCCGTCTGGGCGAACAGCCGCAGATCACCGTCGAAACGCTCAGGGGTAAGCACCGCCTCTGGGGAAGTGCGCGCTATCAGGAAAGCACCGCCGCGCGGCGCCCTGGCACTGTCAGTCATGTCTCTCCAAACCCCGGTCAGCCGTGCCGGACCGGTAACCTGACGTGTGAATCACTGCTGTCTGTTCAGCGAATCATAGTTGACAGGAGCATCCGGCGACAACTGCCCGTACATCGGCTATGTTTGGCGGGTGAGACAAACAGTCGTGGCTCTGATCACCGCAGTCCTGCTGCTGGCAGGCTGCCGCACCGCGCAGTTCTCCCCGGTCCAGGAATGTCTGACCGGGCCGGACACGGCCACTGCCCTCCAGCCACCCGTACCGGCCAGCGAGGTACTGGTCGCGTTCCACGAGCCGGCTGGCCTGCTCGCCCAGGGTGCCGGTCAGCTGCGCCAGCTGCAGGCCCGGGGAGTAGGGGCAAGTTTCGGGCTGCAGTCGGTCGAGCAGCGTCAGGGCGTTCTGCCCGACGTGTTCAGGGTGCAGGGCGACGCCACAGCTGTCGCCGCTGAACTGGCCGCTGACCCGCGGGTCGCCTGGGCCGTGCCCAACTACAGCCTGCAGCTGCTCGAAACCGACTGCCACAACGATCAATGGAACCTGAGCGGTTTCGGAGTACCGGCCGCCTGGGGCGATGGGCCCGGCCGCCACCAGGTGACGGTTGCCGTCATCGACTCCGGCATCGACGTCGACCACCCGGAACTGAGCGAGGCCATTTTGCCCGGTTTCAACTTCCACGACATGACGGCTGACCCGCGTCCCGGAACACCCGTGGACAGCCATGGCACGCACGTGACCGGCATCATCGCCGCGCGCGGCCTGCAGCAGGTGACCGGCGTGGCCGGCTTCCCTGACACGATCAGGGTCGTGCCCATACGCATATTCGACGACACCGGCGCATCAGCCGAGCTCGATGACCTGCTGCTCGCCCTGGCCTGGGCGGCCGGTCACGACCTGCGCCTGCCGGGCGTACCGGTCAACCGGCATCCCGCTCAGCTCGTCAACCTGAGTCTGGGCGCCCCCGGTGCACCCAACCCCGGTGTGACTGACGCCATCCAGGCGATGGTCGGCAGCGGCATAACCGTCGTGGCGGCGTCAGGTAACGTTCCCTCCGCCGGCATCCACATCCCTGCCAACTCCCCGGCAGCGCTCGCCATCGGTTCGGTAGACAGTGACTTCCACCGTTCCAGCTTCTCTTCGTTCGGCGGGCCAGGCGAGCTGACGGTCATGGCTCCGGGCGGCCTGGGGCCCTCACCGTGCGGGAGAGTGCTCAGCACCATCCCGGCTGACCACGGCGTGGGCTGTGCAGCGGGTACTTCGATGGCAGCCCCGTTCGTCACCGGCAGTCTCGCCCTGCTGCTCAGCCATGAACCGCAGCTGTCACCGGCCCAGCTGGAGGCACGCCTGCGTGCCGCGACTTACTTCGACGCTGACTTCATGACCGACGAGCAGTACGGCGCCGGTGTGCTGTGCACTGACCGGCTGATCAGCGGCAGCAACGCGCAGCCACACTCACCCTGCTGAAGCTCACAGACTCGCGACGAGTCCAAGCACCTGCAGGAGACTGAACATGAGCAGGCCGAGCGCCAGGCCACCGGCGAACAGGTCAACCCGGCGGCTGCGCGGCAGACCCTGACGCATGAAGCCCCACAGCAGGCCACCGACCAGGCCACCGACGTGGCCCCAGAGGGAGACGTTGGGGATCGCGATGGAGAACAGCACGATCAGGACGATCCACTGCAGCAGGCTGCGGGTAAGCTGCCGGTCGCTCGCCAGTCCGCTCCGCAGCGAATCAGCGAGCAGCGCACCACCGAGCCCCAGCACCCCGCCGGAAGCGCCGATCAGCAGCTGTACCTGACCGGGCTGGGCGATGCCGGTCAGGTAGGCACCCATGACCGCACCGAAAACGAAAGCCATGAGCAGGCTGCCCCAGTTGCGCCGGGCCTCGTATACCCGGCCCAGGTCGAGCAGCACCCAGACGTTGAAAGCGATGTGCATGAGGTTGCCGTGCACGAACGCGTACGACAGGTGACGCCACACTGCCTCGGCTGTCGCCAGACCCGGAACACCCTGCATCCAGGCGGCCACGGCATCGCTGGGCCGCAGGCGGCCGATCGGCGTGAATATGTCAGGCAGCCGGGCGTTGAGAACTTCCTGACCGATGTAGAGCAGCACGAGCGAGCCGGCCAGCACGTACGTGCCCAGCGCGGGCCCCCGCTTCACCACGGCAGGCACAGCCCGGCCGAGCCGCAGCAGCTTCTCACCGATCTGCTCCCGGGCAGCTTCCGGCGCTACCTGGAACGTGTGCAGGTACAGCGAGGCCGCCTCGTCAGGCCGGTACGCCATCTCGGCCGCGCGCGCCATTATGCCGTAGACGATCCAGGCCGGGGCGCCCTGGGGCAGTTCAGTCAGCAGCTGCCGGACACGGCTCAGTTCACCGCGCTCAGCAGCGATACGCGCCTCGTTCATGCGGACGGCCCGGAAGCCGACGGGACCCTGGCTCGCCCGGTCTGATTCGTGGCGGCGGCGCGCTTCAGACGCCACCTCATCTGCCAGGTCCAGGCGGCCTTCAGCGATGTGGGCCCGCACGAGGGCTTCGTCGGCGAGGAAAGCGTTGTCAGTCGTCCGTGGTACCTGCAGCGCCAGTTCCCGCACCCGGGGCCAGTCCTGCCGCAGCGAAGCGACCTGAAGCGCCAGGAACGGGTCAGCGGCGGGCCCGAACCGCTCAGCGGCATCGGCATCAGCCTGCTGCAGCGCAGCCTGGGCGAGCAGCCGGCCGATCGCCTGGCGGCCATCCGGACTCCAGTACAACGCCCGGGCCAGCCAGTCGGCCAGCCGGTACTGGCGGGCCCGGGCGAAGGCGACGCATATGAGCGGGCCGAACACCCAGACCGGCGCGAGGGTCACCGCCAGCAGCCGAAGTACTTCACCGACGTGATAACCGAAAAACGGCTGCAGGCCGACGGCCAGCGCGAGTCCGAACGCGATCATCGATTTGACGGGCAGCTCGGTCGTCGCCGGGGCGAGCCGCAGGGACCAGCGCACGGTGAAGAATCCGGTCACGGCCGTAACCAGCAGGAACAGTACAACTTCATCCATCCACAGCAAGAGTAACCCGCATGCTGATATGCAATCATGGTCGGAGGAACCGGCGATTCAGCGCCGCCCCACTTCACCCGGAGGAACCGTTGAGCCAGTACCTGCAAGCTGCAGCCTGTGTGCTGATCGCCTACCTTGTCGGCACCATCCCCAGCGGCTACGTCGTAGCGCGCATCCGTGGGGTCAACATCCAGCAGGTCGGCTCCGGAAACATCGGTGTCACCAACGTGCTGCGCTCTGTCGGGGTCGTACCGGCGATCCTGGTCGGCATCGCCGACCCGCTCAAGGGCGCCCTGGCTGTCCTGCTGCCGCGCCTGCTGGGCCTGCCTGCGGAAGCGATCGCCCTGGCCGGGGTGGCGGTCATCCTGGGAAACAACTACAACGTGTTCCTGAAGTTCAGAGGCGGCAAGGGCATCGCCGCCTCGATCGGTGTGCTGCTGGCAATCAACCCGCTGGCAGCGCTGCTGAGCGTGTTCGTAGGTTTATACACGATATTCCTGGGCCGGCTCGTCTCGCTCGGCTCGCTCGTGGGCATCATCACGGCTCCGCTGTTCCTGCTGCTCATGGAAGACGTGCACCTGGCGTACCTGCTCATGACGATCGCGCTGGTGCTGATCGCCACCTGGCGTCACCGCGAGAACATCGTACGGCTCGGACGCGGCACCGAGAGCCGGCTGGGCCAGAAGAGCTCCGGCCGCTTCAGTGACGCCAGTGAGGTCCGGCCTCCGGAGAAATGAACGGCCGCTACCCGGCCGGCAGCAGCACCTTCCGGCCGCACGTGCACAGAGCGTTGTCACGGACGGTGACGTTCTCGTCACCCTGGCGGTACCAGAGCGTCCCGCAGTCCGGGCAGCGCACTTCCTCACCGCCGACGCTGGCGATCTGTTCCGCGTCCAGCCAGCGTGCCTGGCCGCACCAGTGGCACACGACTTCCGCGCCGCCGTCCTCATCGATCATGCGCTGACGCTCTTCGGGCGTGAAGAAGGCGATGGCGTCCAGTGCGCGTTCATCTGAGCAGCGGCATGCGAAACGAAGTGGCAGGGCGTCCTTGGTGAGGATCTCCAGGCTCATGTCGGTGGACAGCCGTTCGACGACCTCGAGCAGGCTCGACGCACGCAGCGCCTCGGTCAGCTGTCCGAGTGCGAACACGTTGCGCTCGACCAGGCCCAGTTCCTCATCGCTGGCGTCCGGCAGCGCCTGCACCACTATGCCGCCTGCCTTGACGACCCGGCCGCCCTCGACGTAAACGCCGAGCAGGATGGCTGAGCGGATCTGCTCGCTCATCGCCAGGTACACCGCGAAGTCTTCAGCGATCTCGCCTGTGACGATGTCGGTCGTGGAACTGTACGGCTCGCCATCGGGCGCCTGGGAGCGGATGACCTCCAGTTCGCCGTTGCCTACCGCTCCGCCGACATCGAGCTTGCCGTCCTCGCGCAGCTCGAGATGAACGTCCGGGTTGCGCACGTATCCCCTGACTGAGCCGTCCAGGCCTGCGTCAGCGATGATCCCGCCCAGGGGACCGTCACCACGGAAACGGATGGTCAGCCGGTCACGGCTGTTCTTGAGCAGTACGTGGGAGAGCAGCAGGGCTCCGGTCAGGGTCCGGCCCAGGGCGGCTATGGCAGTGGGGCTGGCGTCGTGACGCCGGCGGGCTTCTTCGACCAGGTCGGTCGTGTCGGCTGCGACTATGCGGATGCCGGTACCGGCGAGTCCGCGGATCAGATGTGACATCGTTTTCCTTCCGGCCGGGGCACGGCAACTGTGCGGCGGCCGCGAGAATCATAAGACCCGGCTGCCCGCCGCCAGGGCTGCCAGCCTACTTCAGCTGTCAGACGGACTCAGCCGCCAGGAAATCCAGGGTGGCCTGGGGGACGAGCTTACTCACGTCCGCCCCGTAGCGGGCCAGTTCCTTGACACGGGTGCTGGACAGGTAAGACCAGCGGGTCGCCGTCATGATGAACGTCGTTTCGGCCTTTGGGTTGATCTGACGGTTCAGGTGCGCCATCTGCAGCTCGTACTCGAAGTCGCTGATGGCCCGCAGGCCCTTGACGATCACATCAGCGCCGAGGATGCGCATGTACTCCGCCAGCAGGCCGTCGAAGCTCTGCACGTCGACGTGTTCCATGCCGGCCACAGCCTGGCGGATGATCTCCACGCGCTCTTCAGGCGTGAACATCTGGTCGCGCTTGCCGGGGTTGTTGAGCACGGCGACCGTGAGGCGGCCATATATGCGGACCGCCCGGCGGATTATGTCCAGGTGCCCGTTATGCAGCGGATCGAAGCTGCCCGGGTATACGGCGTGAATCATCGGTTCACCATAACCGCTCAGGCAGGACCGCGCAGCCAGTCGAGCCCGGTCTCAAGCGGCCTGTTCGTACCGCTGAGCACGGCGTCAAGCTCCGCGTCGCTTATTCCTGCGAGCCGCCGGGCCAGTTCCCGGTCAAGCAGCGCCCGGATCTCGAACAGCGCGCGGCGGCGCCTGCGTTCAGGCAGCGCCCCCTGTTCACGCTGGAACTCAGCGAAGGCGTTGATGCGCCCGTCCAGCTTCGCCACACCTTCATCGCCTGTGGCGACCGTCGAGATGACCGGCGGCTTCCAGTCAGCCGGGCCGTAACTGCCGAGGCTCAGCAGGGCGGCGATCTCGCGGCGCAGCCGGTCCACACCGGGCTGGTCAGCCTTGTTGACGACGAATATGTCGGCAATCTCCATCACCCCGGCCTTGAAAGCCTGCACCGAATCACCCTGACCCGGGGTCAGTACGAGCACGGTCACGTCAGCAACCGTGGCGATGTCGACCTCGGACTGACCGACACCGACCGTCTCGATGATGATGCGGTCGAAACCGGCAGCATCGAGCAGCACCGCGCACTGCACCGTGGCAGCGGACAGACCGCCCAGCTGACCCCGGCTCGCCAGCGAGCGGATGAACACGGCCGGGTCAGCATGCCAGCGCATCATGCGGATGCGGTCACCGAGGATGGCGCCGCCACTGAAGGGGCTGCTGGGGTCGACGGCCAGGACAGCCACCCGTTCTCCCCGGCCACGTGCCTGAGCGATCAGGCGGTCCGTGAGCGTGCTCTTGCCACTTCCGGGAGTGCCGGTTATGCCGACCAGCGTTCCGTGGCCGGGTGACTGGCGCAGCCGGCTCAGCAGCTCCTGTCCGGCCGGGCCACCCGCTTCGACCAGGCTCAGCCCCCTGGCCACGGCGCGTTCTTCTCCGGCCCGTATCCGGGCCACCAGATCCTGCGTCATTGACCTGACTTTACGACAGCAGAAAGCGGCTGACCGCCCTTGCTACACTTGGACAACTCAGGAGGTACCGATGTCACGCAAGGTAACGCTGTTCACGGGTCAGTGGGCTGACCTGCCGCTCGAAGAGCTGGCTCCGCTCGCCCGGCGCATGGGTTATGACGGCCTCGAGCTGGCCAGCTGGGGCGATCATTTCGATGTCCACAGGGCAGTTAACGAACCCGGTTACGTGGACCTGCTCCGTGAGTTCCTGGCCGGTCACGGCCTGGACTGCTGGGCTGTCTCCAATCACCTGGTCGGCCAGGCGGTGTGCGACAACATCGACGAGCGGCATCGCGAGATACTGCCTGCCCACGTCTGGGGCGACGGTGACCCGGAAGGTGTGCGGCAGCGTGCGGCTGAGGAGCTGAAGCTCACCGCCAGGGCTGCCCGCCTCTTCGGCGTCGATACGGTGACCGGCTTCACCGGTTCCCGCATCTGGCACGCAGCGTACGCGTTCCCGCCGACCAGCCAGGCGTACTGGCAGGCCGGTTTCGACGATTTCGCTGAGCGCTGGCTGCCCATCCTCGACGTGTTCGACGCCGAAGGTGTCAACTTCGCGCTGGAAGTGCATCCGACCGAGATCGCCTTCGACACCGCCTCGGCCGGACGGGCTGTCGAAGCAGTCGGTGGCCATGCGCGCTTCGGCTTCAACTTCGACCCGTCGCACCTGGCGTACCAGGGTGTCGATTACGTCGGCTTCATACGCAAGTTCGCCACCCGCATCAACCACGTGCACATGAAGGACGTGTGGTGGGGCCGGGGCGCTGCCGAGGCGGGCGTTTTCGGTGGCAACACTGACTTCGGTGACCCGCGGCGTTACTGGGACTTCCGTTCCGTAGGGCGTGGCGACGTGGATTTCGAGGCGATCATCGTCGCCCTTAACGACATCGGCTACCGGGGTCCGCTGTCGGTCGAGTGGGAAGACATACGCATGGACCGCGTCCACGGTGCGACTGAGTCGGCACAGTTCGTGCGGAACATCGACTTCGAACCTTCAGAACAGGCTTTCGATTCAGCCTTCGCGCGGCGGGAACAGCCGTGAGCCGGCCGCTGCGTCTGGGTATGGTCGGGGGCGGCAGCGGCGCTTTCATCGGCGCCGTTCACCGCATGGCGGCACGCCTCGACGGTGAATGGCAGGTGCTGGCCGGGGCGCTGTCATCTGATCGTGAACGTGCACTTGCTTCCGGGCGTGAGGCCGGCCTGGCTGAGGACCGCACCTACGGCAGCTGGCAGGAGATGCTGTCAGCTGAGCAGGCCCTGCCGGCGGCCGAACGGATCGACGCGGTCGCCGTCGTCACCCCCAACCACCTGCACTTCCCTGTCGCCCGCGCCTTCGTCGCGGCGGGCTTCAACGTGATCTGCGACAAACCGCTCGTACTGAACAGCGCCGAAGCTGACGAACTGCTGAAGCTCACCGAAGCTGCGGGAACCGTGTTCGCCGTCACCTACAACTACTCTGGCTACCCCATGGTGCGCGAGGCGCGGCAGCTGGTTGCGGACGGCCGTCTGGGCCGGCTGCGCCGGGTGAACGTCGAGTACCGGCAGGGCTGGCTGGCGACCGCGGTCGAGCGCCAGCAGAACCGCCAGGCCGACTGGCGCACAGACCCGGCGCGCAGCGGCATCGCCGGCGCGATCGGTGATATCGGCACGCACGCCGAGAACCTGCTCACCACCGTCACCGGGCTGGACATCACCCACATATGCGCGGACCTGACCTCGTTCGTACCCGGCCGCCGCCTGGACGATGACGCCAGCATGCTGCTGCGCCTCAGCGGCGGTGCCCGCGGCACACTGACCGCCTCGCAGGTGTGCAGCGGCGTCGAGAACGCGCTGTCGATCATGGTTTACGGCGAACTGGGTGGCCTGGAGTGGCATCAGGAGCGGCCCAACGAGCTGATCATGCGCAGCCACGACGGTCCCGCGGAGGTGCTGCGGCGTGGCAACCCGTACCTGAGCAGCGCAGCAGCCGCGGTGTCCCGGGTCCCGTCAGGACACGATGAGGGTTTCATCGAAGCGTTCGCCAACATATACCGGGCGGTGGCGCTCACCATCCGCGCCCGCCGTGAAGGCCGCCCGGCCGACGGGCCGGAGTTCGTGTTCCCGGACATCCACGCCGGCATCCGGGGCGTGCGGTTCATCGAGAAGACCGTGGAGAGCGCCGCGTCGGAGCAGAAGTGGACTGCGCTTGATTAGCTGCGGTTAAGCCGGCTGCTGAGGTTCACTGCCATCTTCTCGAGTGCCCAGTCCGGGTCACGGCCGGTCTTGCTGGCCAGGTCCGCCCCGGCGATCTCCCTGAGCACGTCCCGCACGGCAGCCTCGTCGAGCCTGGCGGCGATACGCCGCACTTTCTGAGCCACGAACGGCCGCTGACCGAGGGCTGCTGCCACCTGGGCATCACTGGCCCGCGGATCGTCCTGGAGCAGCGCGCTGCAGCGGGCTACCAGTCCGAACTGCCAGGCTGCTGCCGCCAGGATCCGGATGGCGTCCTCGTCCTGTTCACGCAGTGCCCGCAGCTGCCGCAGCGCGGCGGCAGCATCACCGGCAGAGACAGCGTCGATGAACCCGAACGAATCAGCCACGGCTGACTTGCCGGTGACGTTACGCAGGCGCTCTGCATCGACCTCGCCATCGAGCAGCGCCAGTTTGTTCACCTCGGAGGCGATGGCAGGCAGGTCTTCACCGAACAGTTCGGTCATGAGCGCCGGTACTTCCCTGCTGAACTGCACACCGGCCGCCTTCAGTTCAGAGGCGACCCAGGTTTCCAGGGCCCGGAAACGCGGCGTGGGCAGGTTGTGATGCTCACCGAGCTCCAGCCACTGTTTCTGCCGGGCCGGTGTCGCAGAACTGTCCACCACGACTGCATCGGCTCCACTGACCCCGGCCAGCGCCTTCATCGCTGCGTTGCGGGCTTTCACACCAGCCTGGCCGGTGAAAGCGGCATCGAAGTCGAGCCAGAGGACCGTCCCGCCGAACAGTCCGGCCTGGCCGGCTGCCGCCAGGATGGTCTCCCTGGTGATGTCCTCACCGGGATCACTGACCTCAGCCCCGGCTGCCCGCAGGCTGGCGAGCTGACGACGCGCGGCCCGGGTGGCCAGGAAAGGGTCGCCGCTGAAGCTGCTGATCACGCTGTGATGCCCGTTGGAACCTGAACCGAGCGCAGTGCCGCCCTCAAGTCCGCGGCGGACTGGATGCGGCGGGCCGGGTCACGCTCGAGCGCCGTCTGCAAGACAGGGTTCCAGACGGCCAGTCCGCCTTCAAGCTGCCGCAGCTGCAGGGAATCGTCACCCGCCAGGAAACGCAGGGCGTCCCGGCCGTACGGGGGCCGACCGGCCAGCATGTGGTAGAACACCGCGGCTGCCGAGAACACGTCGGAACGCGGGTCGTTGCGCACGCCTCGGAACTGCTCAGGTGCCATGTAACCGGGGGTACCGAGCAGAGAGTGTTCGCCGGTGATGTTGGCCAGCGCCAGGTCTTTGGCGAAACCGAAATCAGTAAGCATGGCCAGGCGGCCCCGGATCAGGATGTTGGATGGTTTCACGTCGAGGTGGATGACCCCCTGGGCGTGGGCGAACTCGAGAGCCGCCAGGACACAGTCCATTATCTCAAGTATCCGGGCGGTCTTCAGGCGGACGTCGTCGATCAGGTCGGCCAGGTTGATGCCCGGACAGTAGTCGTACACGAGGGTGTCGTCATGTACCGCCAGCAGACTGACGATGTTGCGGTGTTTGAGCCGTCCGGCCACAGCTGCTTCCCGCTCCAGCCGTTCAGCCAGCTGCGCGGAGACGCCGAGGACGCGTTTGGTCACTACGAGCCGCCCGTTCCAGCGTGCCAGTTCGATCCGCACTGGCCCGTTGTGCGCGAGAACCCGTACAGTACTCAACACTCTCAGCAAAATAGCACACTCCTCAGCGGTCCCAACCACCGCGACTGTCCGGCAGGGCGACACGCACCGCCCCTTCTTCCAGGGTGGTCCGAACCCGGAAACCATGATCAGCAAGCCGTTCAAGCACCGACGGATGCGGGTGGCCGTAGTTGTTGCGGCCGACCGAGATGACCGCAACCTGCCCGGCCACGGCTGCCAGCAGCCGCTCTGATGACGAGAAGCGCGAACCGTGATGCGGCACTACCAGCACCGGAGCCGGCACAGCCGCCAGTCGGGCCTCAGTCCGTTCTGAAACCTCGCCCGGCATGACCGCCACCGGCCGGTCCTGCCACCAGATGTTGAATGCCAGTGAATCTTCGTTCGGTTCACCGGTCGGTACTGGCAGCGGGTTGAGCACCTGCAGGCGCAGGTCACCGAGCAGCAGCGACTCGCCGCTGACCGCCCGCAGTACCGGCACGGAGTTGCGGGCGGCCGCAGCCAGCAGCGCGTCGAACAGCGGCCGCCCCGACTCATCTGCACCCAGCAGCAGTGCCTGCACCGGCAGGGCATCAAGCACGGCCGGCAGACCGCCGATGTGATCGGCGTCGGCATGCGTGGCGACGACGAGATCGAGGGACGTGACCCCGAGCGCCCGCAAGGCGGGCACTACGGTGCGGGCACCGGGATCGAAGTCCGACCAGGCGTTGCCGCCGGCGTCGACCAGTACGGCGGGCCCCCTGCGGAAACGCAGCAGGAACGCGTCGCCCTGACCGACGTCGAGGGCGATCAGCTCAGCTGGCGGTTTCGGGTCCGGACTGAGCAGGGAAGCACCGAGCACGACGGCGGCCAGCAGCGCTGCGCGCAACGGCCGGAGCCAGCCATGCCGCAGCGCCAGCAGTACCAGGCAGAAACCGTCCCAGTGAAGGTGCCAACTGGCACTCACTTCGCCCCAGGTCAGCTGCGGCAGCAAGGCGCCCGCCTCAGCCGTGCGGATGAGCAGCCCGGCGACCTGGTCGGTCACCACGTTGGGCACGAGAGCCAGAGCCGGATGCAGCGCTCCGAGCAGAGCCGCACTCATCCCCAGCGGTACCAGCAGACCTGCGAGCGGTATGGCCAGCAGGTTGACAGGCACTGAGAACAGCGGAACTGCGTTGAAGGTGCCCGCCGTGAGCGACATGGTCGGCAACTGGGCCGCGATGCTGGCGACAGCGCCACCGAGCAGCAGCACCTGCGGCTGCCACCAGGCTCCCCGGGACCGGCCGGAGGCGAAACCAAGCAGGCCGGCCAGACATAGGTAAGACAGCTGGAACGACAGGTCGAACAGCCAGGCGGGCCGCCACAGCAGGGTGATCAACGCAGCGAGGCACAGCCTCGTCCAGCCCGAAGGACGGCCGCTGCCGGCCCAGTCGCCGGCGGTGAGCAGGAACGACATGAGCGCGGCCCGCAACAGACTCGCTGATACACCGACCGTGACCAGGAACCCGGCCACCAGGCCGGGCAGCAGCAGGAACCGCAGACGGCCCGTACGCCGGAGCAGCCGGTCCGCCGTGCCGACGAGAACTCCCAGGTGCAGACCGGACAGCGCCAGCAGGTGGGCGAGTCCGGCTGCAGCGAAACTGTCACGCAGACCGCCCAGTTCACTGCGCTCACCAAGGGTCAGCGCTTCAGTAAGTGCGGCCGCGTCCCCGCTGAGTCCGTTACGCAGGCCGGCCCGCAGCCGTTCCTTCAGGCCCCGGACCGGCTGCGACCCGCGCAGCTCGCTGACCACAACCTGCCCATGGATGCCCCTGGCGGACAGGTGGCTCCTGAAGTCGAAACCACCGGGGTTGCGCCGCCCGGGGGCGTAGTCAACCGCGCCGGTGAGGACGACCTCGCCAGCGGGCAGCGCGCCGGCCGGGCTGATCCACAGGCTGGCCCGGACCGGCCATTCCAGGTCCAGTACCGTGCCGTCGCTGTGACCACCCATAAGTACCGGGCCGGCCTGGGCGAGGCCCGCGATCGGATCAGCACGGGCCTGCCACTGCAGTTGCCGGCCCGCACCCAGTGGCACTGCGACCAGGACGACGAGCAGCGCCTGACGTGGCTGCGGCTGACTGATGATCAGCAGACTGGCGACGACCAGGAACGGGATGGCCGCCACGGGACCGGCACCGACAACAACGATGCCCGTCAGCAGGCCGGCGCAGGCGGGCACCGGCCAGGGCAGGTACGGCAGCTTCATGGCCGCACGAGCGGCTGCAGGCGCGCGAACGTGGCCGGTCCGATACCGCTGACGTCGAGCAGCTCGTCAACACTGTGAAACGGCCGGGCAGCGATGATGCGCTCAGCCAGGGCCGGACCGACTCCGGGCAGCCGCTGCAGGCCCCAGCTGTCAGCGCTGTTCAGGCTGACCCGGCCGAGCGGATCAGCGGTGCCGGCGAACGGCACGAACACCGAATCACCCTGCGCGAGGGGCCGGGCCGCTGCGACCAGATCCGGTTCCGCCCCGGCAGTGAAACCACCGGCAGCGTTGACCAGGTCAGCGACGACGGCGCCCCAGTCGAGGCTGTAAACACCCGGCCGGGCGACTGCACCGGCTATGGACACCTGCAGCTCCGGCTGCAGCGGAGTGACCGGCACGAAAGCAGGTGTGAGCCGCTGGAACTGCTGCACGGCCACGGTCAGCAGGCAGCCGCCCGCGATGAGCCAGGTGAGCAGCCGTTCGGTCCGCGTGTCCATGCCTGGCAACATAGGCCGGACCAGCCAGTGGCAGCGGCGGCAAGCCGGCAACAGTCCGGCTGCTGACGGCCCGGGCCGGCCCGGAGCCAGTCAAAAGTGGTGGCACCCTGCGGAAGGGTGCCACCACTTACCGGTTCAGATACTGCCCGGTTTACTTCAGGCGGGCAGCGACAGCTTCCCAGTCGACGACGTTCCAGAACGCACTGATGTAGTCAGGACGGCGGTTCTGGTACTTCAGGTAATAGGCGTGCTCCCAGACGTCAAGACCGAGCAGCGGGGTGTCACCCTGCATCAGCGGCGAGTCCTGGTTGGGCAGGCCGTAAACGGCGAGCTCACCACCGGGTTTCTGGACGAGCCAGCCCCAGCCGGAACCGAACTGGTTGGCGGCAGCATCGCTGAACTTCGACTTGAAGTCATCGAACGATCCGAAGGCAGCGTCGATGGCTTCAGCCAGTTTGCCCTGCGGTTTGCCGCCGCCGTTGGGGCTCAGCGACTTCCAGAACAGGTTGTGGTTATGGAAACCGCCACCGTTGTTGCGGACGGCTGCAGGCAGGGCGTCGGCGCCCCGGCCGAGGATCTCCTCGATGGACTTGCCTTCCATGTCGGTACCCTGAACGGCACCGTTAAGGCGGTCAGTGTAGGTCTGATGATGCTTGCCATGGTGGATCTCCATGGTGCGGGCATCGATGTGGGGTTCAAGCGCGTCACTCGGGTAAGGAAGGGCTTCAAGTTCAAATGCCATGGTTTTCTCCTCCTGGACAACATTTCTGCCGATGCACACGGCATCGGTCTGACTATTGGAGTGTAGCAGAGGCCCCGCCGGCCACGGCGGAGCTGACCTACAATGCGTTCCTGTCGTACAGCAGCACATGTTCTAACTTTCCAGGCAGGTAAAGTGTTGCGCATGAACACGCAACGCCTGACCCAGATCACCGTTGGAATCATCGCCCTGGCGATACTCGCAGTCATCGTCGTCAACCGGCTCAACACCGCCGGACCGGCCGAACTGAACCTGACTGACCAGCCCGTACTCGGCAACCCGAACGCTGCCGTGCAGGTCGTCATGTTCGAAGACTTCCTGTGCCCCGCCTGCGCGACGTTCACTGAGTCGATCTTCCCGCAGGTCAAGAGCCAGTACGAGAACAACGATGACGTAGCGTTCTGGTACGTGAACTTCCCCGTCATCCCGGGTTCCGACGGTGCTGCCACTGTCGCCGAGTGCGTCTACCAGCAGAACAACGAAGCGTTCTGGGAGCTCTACCCCATCTTCATGCGCAGCCAGGGTCAGATCCGCACCCGGGCCGCCGCGCTTGAGCTTGCCTCCGAGTACACGGTCGGCATCGACCGCGAGCAGCTTGCCGCCTGCGCCGAAGACCCGGCCACGCTCGCAGCTGTCACCTCTGACGGTGCCATGGCAACCGCAGCCGGCGCTACCGGCACGCCGACGATCTTCGTCAACGGGCGCATCGTGACCACCTCCGCCGCTGCGATCAACAACGCGATCGCCGCTGCGCTGCCCTGAGCAGGCCCGCACGCCGATGATCGAACTGATCCGCCGCTACGGCCTCTACCTGGCCTGGCTCGTTGCCCTGGTCGCGACCGGTGGCAGCCTGTACTTCAGCGAGGTGCTCATGTACCTTCCCTGCATGCTGTGCTGGTGGCAGCGGATCCTCATGTACCCCCAGGTGCTCCTGCTCGGCATCGCCGCCTACGCGAACGACGACCGCATCGTGCGGTACGTACTGCCGCTGTCGGTACTGGGCATGGCGACGTCCGGTTACCACTACCTGATGCAGAAGTTCCCTGCGCACATGCCGCTCATCCAGTGCAGCGGCGGTGTGTCGTGTGTGGTCGATTACATCGACTGGTTCGGTTTCATCACGATCCCGTTCCTGGCGTTCACGGCCTTCACCATGATCACCGTCATCCTGGGCATCAAGGCCTGGGCAGACGCGCGGGAGGCCCGCCGGAACCGCTGAAACGTGCAGCCTGAATAAGCAGTTCAGTCGACGCGCCGGGGAAAACCCTGCGCGTCGATCTCATCCTGAGCGATGAGGCTGGCGTCACCGGCCAGCGACTCGACGTGGTGCCGGAGCTCGTGGGTAAGCGTCTCCCACAGTTCCTCTTCCCAGTCGAAGTCCGGGTCGCCTTCAGCGATGCGGCAGAACGAACCCCAGTACAGAACGACGTGGCGGCCGATGCCGACCGAGCCGCCCAGGAACGAATCAGGCCCCATGTCCAGGTACTCACCCATGCGCCAGACGTCCTGGAAGTCAGGCTCAGGATGCTCTTCCTCCAGCGCCAGGACGGCCTGCAGTCCCTCGAGGAACTCAGCAGGGATCTCGTCGACCATGCCGGCCAGAGTGTCCTGAAACTCAGGAAATGTCATATGGCCTCACAGACCGATGATATAGGCTGGCTGACGGGGATGCCTGCAGCAGCACTGTTGATCTCAACTACAGACGCGCGCCGTACGAAGCTGCGCGAAGAACTGGCAGCGGTTGGCTGGCTCGTTGAAACCGGCCACCAGCCGCAGGAACTGCTCGGTCGCCTGAAGGACGGGGACGCCCGCGTGGACGCCGTCTTCTGTGACGAGAACCTGCGTGGAGCCTCGCCGGCCGGCTTCCTGGCCTGGACCAGGCGCGAGAAACCGCGGGCGAAGTTCTGGGTGTTCGGTGATCCGCAGAACTGGCGGGGCAACCTGCGTCCTGACGGTTTCCTGTCCTGGCCACCCATCCGCAGCGAACTGCCGGTGGCGCCTGGCACCGTCGTCCCGACCGGTGATGAACTGTCTGCAGACGACGTGCCGCTCAGTGGCAGCACGGCAGTGATGGCGCTTGAGCAGCTGCTGGACATGCTGCGCACCTCGGCTGACGGTGCACGCGTGCGTCTGCACGGTGGGCGCGGCTTCGTCTACGTACAGAAAGGCACCGTCCTGCACGCCAACCTGCAGCAGGAGGGCAGCATGCTGTCAGGTATCGGCGCACTCGCGGAGCTGCTCATGCTGAACGACACCGATTTCGCGGTCGAAGCTTTCAGCAAACCGAGCCGTCTGACGATCAACCTGCCCGTCATGGGTGCCGTCAGCGAGGCAGCCAGGGTCGCAGATGAACGCCGCCGTGACCGGGCGCTCATCGACTGGCTGCAGGAAGCTGAACCGCGCCTGCATACGATCGCGATCGGCTACCACCTTGGTCAGCAGCCTGACGCAGGTGTGGGCGAGGCCGACGAGCTGTTCGCGATGGCTTCGAAACTGCTTGAGAACACCCGGGTGGCGACCGGAGCCGCGCCGCGCTCACTGTCCGTG
This sequence comes from uncultured bacterium, assembly GCA_964411415.1. Lineage (GTDB taxonomy): Bacteria > Deinococcota > Deinococci > Deinococcales > Trueperaceae > CALDPK01. The sequence continues at coordinate 13,993 of CAYPKV010000006.1, read as the reverse complement.
ACCGGGGACCGCCTTTCGCTGGCCGTTCATGCATTCGCCGGCAGCCGCTTCGTCGCGGTGGGCGTACCGGCCAGGGCCGGGGCGGCGCTGCTGCGGCTGCTCGAGAAGGCGCTCAAGGCGATCGGTTCAGCTGACTGAGCCGCTCAGCGCCTGCAGCGCAGCGGCCCGCATGACCCCGACCGGCACTTCGTCCCTGTCCGTCCACAGCCGCAGGCTGGCGGCACCCTGCTGAACCAGCATCTCCAGCCCGTTCACCGCCTGAAGTCCCGCTGCGGCTGCCTGCCGCATCAGTTCCGTCACCGAAGGCCGGTACACCATGTCAACGACCACTGCGCCTGCCGGCAGTGCTCCGTCCGGAACCGGTGACTCACCCGGATCCTGACCGTCACGTTCCATCCCGACCGAGGTAGTGTTGACGATCAGGTCCGCACCGTGCAGCAGGGCGGCCTCCGCCTGGGCGGCGACTGCTGTGACGGTGACATGGTCTGCGAACTCAGCTGCCAGCCGTTCTGCCCGCTGAACTGTCCGGTTGACGAGCACCACGCTGGCGCTGCCGCCCAGGACGTGAAGCGCAGCCCGGGCAGCCCCACCGGCGCCAAGCACGACCACCCGCAGGCCGCTGCGTCCCGGCAGCCCGAAGCCGGCTGTGGCGAGCAGCGCCCGGAAACCGGTCACATCGGTGTTGTCGCCGTACAGGCGGCCGGAGCGGTTGACGACCGTGTTGACTGCCCCGATGTGCCGTACCGCGTCCGTCACCCCGTCCAGCAACGGCACGATCTGTTCCTTGTGCGGGACCGTGACGTTGGCACCCAGAACCCCGGGTTCCCGCAGCGAGCGCACGGCAGCAGCCAGCTCCTGCGGCGGCACCGCCAGGGCCCGGTACGTGTGCGGCAGGTCCAGTGCAGCCAGCGCAGCGTTGTGCATGACTGGACTCAGGCTGTGCCCGGCTGGCCAGGCGAGCAGCTGAAGCTCAGCCACCTTCAGGCCTCAGTGCGGCTGAGGATGCCGGCCAGAGCGCTGACCGCGCGGTCGACGTCCTGCCCGTCCAGCTGCCAGTGGGTGACGAAACGGATACGCCTCTGGCTCATGGCGTTACAGAGTACGCCGTGTTCCCCCAGCGTGCGGACTGCTGCGGCTGCATCGGGCACCTGAACGTAGACCATGTTCGTCTGAACACTGTGCAGGTCAACGGCGGTGCTGTCCAGCGTGGCGACTTCTTCACCGAGACGGCGGGCCAGGGCGTGATCACGGGCCAGCCGTTCCGGGCCTTCCCGGATGGCGATCAGGCCGGCGGCGGCGAGGATGCCAGCCTGGCGCATGCCTCCGCCAAGCAGCTTGCGCAGCCGGTGGGCCCGGCGGATGAAGTCGTGGCTGCCGAGCAGCACCGAACCGACCGGCGCGCCAAGTCCTTTGCTCAGGCAGATCGAAGCACTGTCAAAGCCGTCGCACACTTCACGTATCGACACACCCAGTGCCACGGCGGCGTTGAATCCACGGGCTGCGTCCAGGTGCAGCGGCAGTCCGTGCCGCCGGGCCACCGCGGCGATGCTGCGTGAAGCTTCCACCGGAACGACCGTGCCGCCCGCGACGTTGTGGGTGTTCTCCAGGCAGACCAGGCCGGTCTCAGCCTTGTGGATCGAGTCCTGCACTGCAGCTTCGACTTCAGCGGCGTCCGGTACTCCGTAGGGCGCGCTGACCAGCCGGGGCAGCAGACCGCCGATCACTGCCATCGAACCGGGTTCGAACTCGTATATGTGGGCACCTTCCGGCAGGATCACCTCGCTGCCGGGCCTGCAGTGGACCGCGAGGGCGATCTGGTTCGCCATCGTGCCTGACGGGGTGAACAGACCGGCTTCGAAGCCGGTCATGGCAGCAAGTTCCGCCTGCAGCTGCGCGACGGTGGGGTCCTCGGCGTAGACGTCATCACCGACGACGGCCGCAGCCATGGCGGCACGCATCGAAGGATCCGGTGAGGTGACGGTATCAGAGCGGAAATCTGCCTTCTGCATACGGGATTGTAACGCCGCTGCTGCTACACTGACGCCGTGAACACGAAGGATCCCGGCACCCATCCCCGCATCACGGTCATCGGGGCAGGCATGGCCGGCAGCGATGCTGCACTCGCTGCCGCCCGCCTGGGAGTTGCGGTTGACCTGTACGAGATGCGCCCCCAGCGCATGACCCCCGCCCACCGCACCGAAGGCTTCGCCGAGATGGTCTGCTCCAACTCGTTCGGTGGCGAGGCCAGCAACAACGCCAAGGGCCTGCTGCAGGCTGAGATGCTGGCTGCCGGCGGAGTCGTCATGACCGCGGCCAGCCAGAACCGGGTACCGGCCGGCGGCGCGGTCGCCGTGGACCGGGACCTGCTGTCCGCCCAGGTGACCCGTGAAGTGACCTCGCACCCGCTCATCACCGTGCACCGTGAGGAGCTGACTGAAGTACCGGCCGGCATCGCCGTCCTGGCGACCGGGCCGCTCACCTCAGACTCGCTTGCTGAAGCGATCCGCGCCCGCCTGGGTGGCGATTTCCTCGGCTTCTACGACGCCGCAGCACCGGTCGTCGAAGCCGACTCCATCGACATGAGCATCGCCTTCCGCCGGGGCCGCTACGGTCAGTCGGCTGACTACATCAACCTGCCCTTCACCCGCGAACAGTACGAGCGCTGGTTCGAGCGGCTGACCGAAGCGCGCAGCCACACCCCGCACGACTGGGAGAACCTGGAGTTCTTCGAAGGCTGCATGCCCATCGAGGAGCTGGCCCGCCGTGGTTTCGACACACCACGGTTCGGTCCGCTCAAACCGGTCGGCCTCGAACACCCCGAGACTGGCGAACGTTACTTCGCGGTGGCTCAGCTGCGACAGGAAGACGCTGCCGGCCGTATGTACTCGATAGTCGGTTTCCAGACCGGCCTCAAATGGGGCGACCAGAAAGAACTGGTGCAGCTGATGCCTGGCCTTGAGAAGGCCGTCGTCGTGCGCTACGGCGTGATGCACCGCAATACGTACCTCAACGCACCGTCCCTGCTCGACAGCGACCTGCAGTTCCGTGACCACCCGGGCCTGTTCACGGCCGGAGTGCTCGCCGGTACCGAGGGTTACCTGGAGTCCAGCGCCACTGGCTGGCTGGCCGGCACCAACGCCGCCCGCCGCGCCCTGGGCCTGCCCACGGTCGTGCCACCGGAAAGCAGCATGCTGGGTGGCCTCGTCCGTTACTTAAGCAGTGCGAACCCCGACAACTTCCAGCCCATGAACGCCAACTGGGGCCTCGTCCCCATGCCCGCCAAGCAGCGGGGCGTGGCCCGCTCCGCCCGGCGTGAAAGTGCGTTCGAAACCGGCCTGGCCGCCTTCAGGGACTGGCTGGCTGCGGAACTCGGCCAGCAGCCCGTCGAGCGCGACACCCTGGTCGGAGCCTGAGATGCTGAAGCGGTTCGCCCTGATCGTGACCATGCTGTTCAGTACGGCCGCCCTGGCGGATTCAACCGTCTACTACCGGGGCGTGATCGGCGAGGAGCCGTGGCAGCTCGAGCTGAGCATCGACGGAACCGCACTGCGCGGCCGTCTGCTGCATGACCTGCTGCCGCTGCAGCTCGAGGCCGGCGGGACGTTCTCCCCTGAGGACAGTTCACTCGTCGCCCGGTTCGTCTATGGCGACCCGGAGCAGCAGGGCACCCTGCTGGGCGAAACCGGGCCGGACGGTTCCATGAGCGGAACGTTCCTGAGCGGTGACCTCATGCAGCCGTTCCGTTTCGAACAGGTGGCCCACTACGTCGATTACACGTTCCGTCAGGAACGCATCGAAGCGACGAGTACTTACCCGTTCTTCACTTCACGGCGGCTGAGCGACCTCAACGCGTACGTCCAGCCTGACCTTATGGCCGAGCAGATCGCCTTCGTGCAGGCCGCGCAGGAAGCTGACATCGACGGTGACATCCGCAGCAGCTGGTGGTTCGATTCGCGGGCCACTCTCGAGTACGCCGCTCCGGGCCTGCTGAGCAGCCTGGTCACCGTGAGCGAGTATCAGGGTGGCGCCCATCCATCGCTCGACTACTGGGCTTACAACCTCGTTCTGACCGGCACGCGTATGAGGCCGTTCTACCTGGCGGACCTGTTCCTGCCGGACTCGGACTGGCTGGACGAGGTGAGCGACCTGGTCCTGGCAGCACTGCGTGAGCAGCAGGCCGACTGGGTGCTGAACGGAACTGTCACCGGGCTTGACGAGGACGACCTGCAGGTGTTCCTGCTGAGCCCGGCGGGGGTGCAGTTCATCCTGGCGCCTTACCAGGTCGGACCCTGGGTCGCCGGAACGTTCACCGTGCGGATCCCGCTTGAACAGCTGGCTGAGCTGCTCGACCCCGAAGGCCCGGTGCGGATGTTCCGGGCAACTGAGACTCCCTAGAACCGGTAGCGGCCGCCACTGCGGCGGGCCGGCAGCAGCAGCACCAGCACGGTCAGCAGCACGAGCAGCGCGCCCGCTCCGGCTGTGACGAGCCAGGGCAGGGCGGCCGCTTCAGTCAGTCCTGCCGGCACGGCCCGCACGAGAGCCCGGAGACTCAGGATCAGATCCCCGAAGAAGCCTGCAGCCTCGGCCGGTCCCGCCCCGCTGAACTGAGCCTGCCGGCCCTGCAGCCAGCGTACGAGCAGCAGCCCCGGCACTCCCGCAGTCAGCAGGGCCAGACCGGGGTTGAACAGCCGGCCCCGGCCGCTGCTCATCAGCACCAGCAGCCCGGCGGCCAGCAGGGCGACAGCCACCGCCACCCAGGCGAACAGGCCCCAGCGCTCCGCAGCCGACGAACTGAACAGGCTGAGCAGCGGAGCTGCCGTCTGCGCGGCAGCCTGCTGTCCACGGTCGGTAAGCAGCTGCTGCAGGACTCCGGGTCCGCCAGCGTGTACGCGTTCAGCCAGCCTGCGCACGATCAGCGCGTCAGCTTCACCGCTGCTCAGGCCGTCCAGCTCACTGCTGCTGACGAGCCCGCCCGTTGCCGCCGGCCGCTGTTGCACGGCCGGACCGGCCTGCAGGGCCGCCTGCGCTTCGCTCAGACCCGCGTCAAGCTCGTCACGGAAACCCAGCAGCAGCCCCGCGAACAGGCCGTGCAGGCCGGAAGCAAGTGGCCCGTCCACCGCGCCGTCGTAAAGCGCCAGCAGGGTGTTGTTGGCCAGCAGGTCACGGGCAGCACCGCTGCCGCCCCCGACGAAACCGTCAGCGAGCCCGGCGATGACCAGGTCGCCGATGCCGGCAGCCGACAGGGCACCGACCGTAGCCGCATCTGCTGTCACGAACACTCCGACGACCGGCTGCACCGGCGCGCCCGGGTTGCTGGCTGCCTGGGTGCGCCAGTCAGCGAGCCTGGAACCGTCAGCCAGGCCGGCCGGCAGCATCACCGCACCGAGCTGACTCTGCACGAGCTGCTGCACCGGGCCTTCCAGAGCGCCACTGAGCAGTCCGGTCAGGGCACTGTCGGTGGACAGGGCCAGGACCGCGGGGGTGCCGCCCTGCAGCAGGCTGCCGGTCAGAACACCCGCGATGCGGTTGCCGGCGTCATCGGCACTGAAGCCCGCTACTTCGCTCGGGTCGGCGTACACCTCCAGGCCGCGCAGCAGCTGCAGCGGGGTGCCGGGCACCCAGCCCGTGCCGGGATCGGCGGTGACGCTCACGCCACCTTCCGCCTGCAGTGCCAGGCCGAGCAGGCGTTCCAGCACCTGAGTCCCGGCGACCGGCCGGGCAAGTCCGTTGAGAGTGAATAACAGCGCTGCAGCCGTGGTGGCCAGGACCAGAACGATCCCGCACAGCCACCTGAAGTCCGCGCGCCAGCCGCTGCCTGATTCCCGTGGATACATCGTGGGGCATTGTACTTCCTCTGAAGATGAGCCTGGGGCCTGTTATCCTTGAACCCCGATGTCCGTCCTGACCGTCCCGCTCCTGGGGCCCCTCCACCTGCGCTGGCCTGCTTACAGCACCGTGACCGTCCGGGACCTGGTCGCAGCGGCCGGTGCAGACGTCGTTGCCACGACGGTACTGGAAGCGGACGCACTCGCTGCACCGTCCTGGCAGGACACTTTTGAACTGGCGCTGCCGCTCAGCATCGTCCCCTGGCTGCGTTCAGCCGGCCGGCAGCTGACCTGCCTGGCTGAACCGGTCCCGGATCCGACGGCGCAGGAAGATTTCTTCCGGTTCGCGGGCGAGATGCCTGCCCTGCAGGAGCGGCTCAGCGGTTACCTGAGCCTGCGGGCGCGCCTGGCGGCCGAGCTGGAGGCACCACTGGACCCCGCCCGGCTGAATCGGGTGATCTTGCCACTGGTCAGGGAACAGCAGGTCCAGTTGCGGGACACCGCCGGCGACGGCCCGGCCACCGGCTGGGTGTGGGAACGCAGCCGCAGCGCCGCGGGCCGCATCGCAGAGCTGGCCGCCGGCGGGACCGTGGTTGTACTGGCCGCCCTCGAAGACGTGCCCGCACTGGAAGCCGCCCTGACTGAACTGCAGGTGCCGCTGCTGCCGCTGCCGGAATCGGTGCCGGTCAGTGAGGAAGCCCGTGACCGCTCCCTGCTGGACCACGCGATGCTGGCACCGGAAGCGACCGACCTGCCGGCGCTGCTCACCGCACTCGGTCGGTTGGGCAGTGCCGAGGCAGGCTACGCACGCGCGAACCTGCTGCTGGGCAGCGGCCACGCAGCCGAGGCGCTGGAACTGCTGGAACAGGTGTCGCACGGTGATTTCTCAGCGCCATACTTCCTGCCGGGCTTCCTGTTGACCCGGCTGGGACAGCTGCGCGACCTGGACGGCAACCGCAGTGGTGCACTTCAGGCTTACCGGGCAGTACTGGCACTGGACTGGGCTCCGGCTGAGGCAGTGGAAGAAGCCCGGGCCGGCCTGGAAGCACCGTTCGCACTGAGGCCGCGGGCCGGTTAGGATTGATCCGATGAGGGAACTGCTCTACGAGGCGGCGGCCCATTACCGGAAAGGCCGTGAACTGGAAGCTGCCGGCCGGCGCGACGAGGCGCTCGCCGCCTGGCGGGCTGCGTTGAAGGACCTGCACGCCGTGCAGCCGCAGCGTAACCGGGACGTGCTCCTGGCCCAGGTTTACCTGGCCTGTCACACAGCCAGCCGCGACAGCGACCCTGAAGGTGCGCTGTCCAGCCTGCGCTTCGGCTACTCGTACGCGCGGACTACCCGTGAGCCGAGCGTCCGGCTGCTGGCTGAGCAGCTGTGGCGCCAGCAACAGCAGCAGTGAACAGGACTGTGCCGTGGAGTAACATGCCGGCATGGCGTTTCATCCTGAAGCTGACGAGAAGCGGTTCCTTGAACTGCTGACCGGCATCGCCGGTATCGAATCACCGACCCATGACAAAGCTGCGCTGGACGGCCTCGCTGACCACCTGACCGGACTGCTGACCGAAGGTGGCTGGCAGGTCACCCGCCACCCCCAGCAGACTGCCGGCGACCACCTGCAGGCTGTGTACCGCGGCCGTGCCGGTGGCCCCAGAACCCTGGTTCTGTGCCATTTCGACACCGTCTGGCCCGTCGGCACTCTGGCCGACATGCCGGTCCGCCGTGATGGCGACCGCCTGCACGGTCCCGGGGTCCTCGACATGAAGGCCGGCATCGCCGCGACCATCCATGCGGTCGAACTTATCCGGACTGCCGGACTGGAAACTGCCGGTGACGTGACGATGCTGCTCACCTCGGACGAGGAAACCGGCAGCATCACCTCACGCCCCCTGATCGAAGCACAGGCCCGGGAGCATGACCGGGTGCTGGTGCTGGAACCGGCCCGCGATGACGGCGCTGTCAAGATCGGTCGCAAAGGTGTCGGCGACTACACCGTGCACTTCCGGGGCGTCAGCTCGCATGCCGGCAACTCGCCGGAACTCGGGGCGAGCGCCCTGCGTGAGTTCGCCCACTTCCTGCTCTACGCCGAGACACTCAACGAGGACAGCCGCGGCACCACCGTCAACGTGACGACCGCCACGGGCGGCAGCGCACGCAACGTCATCGCCGAGCAGGCGACAGCCGGCATCGACTGCCGCGTACTGCAGATGGCCGAGGCGGACCGGATCGACGAGTCGCTCAGGACGTACCGGCCACGGGATGCCCGTGTGAAGGTGACCGTCGAGGGTGGCCTCAACCGTCCGCCGCTGGAGCTGACCGACGCGAACCGCGCCCTGTGGGAAGAGGTGCGTGACCTGGCGGCGGGCCTCGGCCTGGAACTGGAAGGCGCCGTCGTCGGTGGGGGTTCCGACGGCAACTTCACCTCAGCTGTGGGCATCCCGACCATCGACGGCTTAGGTGCCGTCGGCAGTGGACCGCACGCCCGCCATGAGAACATCAACGTGCCCGTAACCCTGCAGCGCGTCGGGTTGCTGGCAGCGCTGCTGGCTGACAGGCAGGACTGATGCGGTCCCGGTCACGGGACGGAGGACAGCTGCTGCGCGCCGTGACCGCGCTGGCCGCCGGGGCCCTCCTGACCGTGGCCCTGCCGCCAGCGGGGCTGTGGCCTGCCCTGCTGGCGCTCACCCCACTGTTCGTACTGACGGCGGAGGCCGCTGGCTTCCGCCCGGCCTTCGCCGCCGGTTTCTGGTTCGGGCTCGGTTTCTTCAGCCTGTACCTGCTGTGGCTGCCGGCGTCGCTCGGCCAGCCTGACTGGTTCGGCCCGCTGTTCTGGCTCGCGTACCCGCCCCTGATCCTGCTGCTGGCCTCGTTCTGGGGCCTGACGACCGGCCTGAGCCGCCTGGCAGGTGGCCGGGGCCGCACGGCACTGCTGCTGTTGCCGGCAGCCTGGCTGCTGACTGAACTGCTGCGCCACGTCGGCTACTTCGCTTTCCCGTGGGGCAGCCTCGGTTACATGTGGCTGGACACGCCGGTGGCTCAGCTGGCGGACGTAGTGGGCGTCAACGGCCTCAGCCTGCTGAGCGCTGCCCTGGCGGCCCTCGTGGCACTGCCGTTCGTGCCGGCTGAACGCACCGGTCGCGACAGGTCGCTGCTGGCCCCGCTGGCGGCGCTGCTGCTGCTGGGCGGCGCCTGGTACTCAGGCAGCTTCCGCACCCTGGAACTCGCTGAACCGGAGCAGACGGCGCTGCTCGTACAGCCGAACCTTGACCCGTTCGGCCGCCTTGGGTCACCTTCCGGCGACCTGCAGGTGCAGCTGCGGCTGACCGCAGACGCACTGAACCGCCTGGCTGCGGCTCCGGACCTGGTCGTCTGGCCAGAAGGTTCGCTCATAGGCCTCAACGTCGAGGCGGCGAACGCCGCTGCCCTGCGGGCCGACATCCAGGCCGCCGCTCCGGACAGCGCGCTGCTGCTGGGCGGCCGCGGCGAGAGTCCGGCAGGCGGGCACAACCGCGCCTGGCTGCTGCAGAACGGTGTAATCACCGGCAGTTACGACAAGAACATCCTGGTGCCGTTCGGAGAGACCTGGCCGCTGATCGGTACCTTGCCCGGCCTGTACCGTCAGGTGTTCAGCCTGCTGCAGGTCGGCATGCTGCAGAACACCGTGGCCGGCACGGAACAGCCGGCGCTGCAGGTACAGGCCGCAGAGCCGTTCCGGATCGGCGTGTACATCTGCTATGAGTCCGCGTTCCCGGCCGCAGCCGCTGCAGCCGTCCGTGCCGGTGCCCAGGTGCTCGTGACGATCACCAACGACGCCTGGTTCGCACGTGGCAACGGTGCCCGCCAGCATTTCGACATGGGCCGGATGCGCGCCATCGAGACACGCCGCTTCGTACTGCGCTCAAGCCTCAACGGGATAACCGGCAGTGTCGACCCGAACGGCGAAGTCGTCACTGAACTGCCCCGCGGCGTCGCTGCAACACAGCTGGCCGGCTTCACGCCGTCAGACGTCGTGACGCCTTACGTCCGTTACGGCCACCTGCTGTGGTTCGTAACTGGCGGCTGGCTCCTGGCCGGAATGGCTGTCCGGGGCGTGCGGTACGGCTTCAGCGACTGAGCGCTATGCTTGACGCGTGAACATCGTCATCGTCGGCGGCGGGGAGACCGGCTACCAGATCGCCCTGCAGCTGCACCGGGAACACAACGTCACCGTCATCGACACTGACGGCAGCCGGGCCCTGGAGATGGAGAGCCTGGACGTCCGGTTCATGACCGGCAACGGAGCCGACCCCGAGGAACTGCGGCGTGCCGAAGCCGGCGCTGCCGACGCGCTCATCGCCTGCACGACCAGCGACGACGTGAACGTGCTGGCCTGTCTTGCAGCCAAAGGGCTGGGGGCGCAGCAGACGATGGCGTTCGTAACCCGCGAGCGTTACATCGATGCGTTCAAGCCGCGCGGGCCCATGGAGTCGATCGGCCTGGCCATCGACCGGCTGATCTGGCCGCAGCGCACGCTCGCCAACCAGATCGTCGACATCGTACGGGTACCGCGGGCCATCGACAGTGGCGTGTTCGCCGGCGGCATGATCCGCATGCTCGAGTACCGCCTCGAGGACGGTGACCCGTTCACCGGTGACACGCTGACCAACCTGAAACTGCCTGAGAGCGTGCTGGTCGTCGGCCAGATCCGTGACGACCGCTTCAGCGTGCCCGGCGGCAGCACCCAGCTGCAGACCGGCGACAAGGTCGTGTTCATGGGCACGGCTGAGAGCATGCGCGAACTGGCTGCCCGTTTCACACCGCAGCGGCGTCAGCTCTACGTCACCCTCATCGGCGGCGGCAACGTCGGCTTCATGGTGGCCCGCCAGCTGCATGAGGACCGGACCCGGCTGACGATCATCGAGACGGACACCGAGCGGGCTGAGAAACTGGCCCAGTGGTTCCCGCGGGCGCTCGTGCTGCGCGGCGATGGCACCGACCTGGAGCTGCTTGAGCAGGAACAGCTTGACGACAGCGACGTGCTGGTGGCGATCACCAACGACGACGCGAAGAACCTGCTGGCTTCCCTGCTCGGCAAGCAGCTGGGCATCCCCCAGGTCATCACCCGGGTCAGCCGCGCCCAGAACCGGCGGCTGTTCGAACGGGTCGGTATCGAATCGCCCCTGACGGTCCGCAAGGCTGCAGTGCAGGAAGTACTGAACTGGCTGCGCCTGGACGAAGCTGATCACCTGGCGTCTATCGAGGACCGGGCCGAGGTTATGGAGCTCATCTACCCGCTCACCGCTGCGCCGGGCCTGCTGCGCGACTTCGGTTCGCCACCCGGTGGACTGATCGGCGCGGTACTGCGCCGCAACCGGCCGCTCATCCCTGATGGCGGCACCGAGCTGCTGCCCGGTGACCACCTGTTCATCGTCACCGAGAAGGACAACGTCGAGCAGGTCGAAGACTGGCTGACGACGATCGCTGGACGGAGCGCCTGACAGGGTGCGGGGCTGGTTCGTGTCGTTCATGCTCGGCTGGGCCCTGGCCGGGCTGGCCGTGCTGCTGGCGCTGTTCGGTCTGCTGGCCGCTGCACTGAACGAGAACCCGTCGGCCTGGCTGCTTGCTGCTGCGGCCTCGGCGGTTCCGGCCCTGCCGCTGGTGCTGCGGGGCCGGTTCCGCAACGAACCGAGCCGCAGGAGCATACTGGCGGCAACGCTGATGCTGTGGCTGGTCGTCCCGGCCTTCGGTTCCCTGCCGTGGGTGTTCAGCGGGCAGCTGAACGCCCTGGATGCCCTGTTCGAGTCGATGAGCGGCTTCACCACCACCGGCGCCAGCATGATCAGCGACCCCGGTGTCCTCTCAGGTTCGTTCCTGCTGTGGCGTGCCCTGAGTCAGTGGCTGGGCGGCATCGGGATCATCGTTGTGTTCGCAGCGGTGTTCCCGCAGCTCGGAGTGGCGGGCCGGCAGCTGTTCATCGGTGAGGAGCCGGGGCCGCGCGAAGACCGGCTGGCCCCGCGCCTGCGGCAGGCAGCGGCGGCGCTGCTCGCCGTATACGTGGCGCTCACGCTGCTCAGCCTGCTGTCGTACTGGATCGCCGGTCTGGACCTTCTGCACGCGGCTGCCTACGCCGCGGCGACCCTGGCGGCCGGAGGTGTCAGCATCCTGCCGGAAGCCGCCGGCACGTTCGAACTGCCGGTCTTCGAGTTCATCGGCCTGCTGTTCATGTTGCTGGCCGGCACCAACCTGACCCTGCAGTACCGCGCCTGGAACGGCCGGGTGGCGGAGCTGTTCCGCGACGCTGAGTTCCGCAGTTACCTCGTCGTGATCGGCCTCGGTTCGCTGCTGCTGTTCGTTCTGCTGCGTGGTTCCGGCGGGGTGCTGTCAGCACTGTTCCAGGTCGTATCGGTCATCACCACGACCGGTTTCACGACCCAGGGCATGACTGAGTGGCCGCAGCAGGCACAGCTGCTCCTGCTGGCCCTCATGTTCGTCGGCGGCTGTGCGGGCAGCGCGGCTGGTGGCATCCGGATCATGCGCTGGCTGATCGTCCTGCGCAGCACCGGCAAGGAAGTGCAGCGCATGCTGCACCCCCGGGCGGCTCTGCCACTGCGCATCGGCCACCGGCTCATCACTCCTGAAGTGCTGCGTTCAACGGCTGCCTTCTTCACGGTTTACGTGCTGCTGGTCGGTGTAAGCGCGTTCGCACTGGCACTGCTGGGACTCGATCATCTGGCCGCGCTGAGCAGCGCCCTCTCCTCCACCGGACTGGTCGGCTTCGCTTTCCAGGCTGACGGCCAGTTCGTGGACTTCGGCCTGCTGCCTGCTGCAGCCAAGGCCGTGCTGCTGTTCGACATGTACGCGGGCCGGCTGGAGATAGTAACCCTTGCCGTGCTGCTGGTGCCCGGTTTCTGGCGCCTGCCCCGGCGACGCCGGCCGGCAGCATGATCCGGTGTTATCCTCGGGCCCATAACCTTTAGCTCCCGCTTGCAGGGAAGTCCGAGTGGAGGGACGATGTCCGAAACTATCGAATCCATATTGCAGGAACGGCGGGTCTTCGAACCGTCCGCGGAGTTCAGTGCTGCGGCGCACGTCAGCAGCTTCGAGGAGTACCGCAGTCAGTACGAACGTTCGCTGAGCGACCCGGAAGGCTTCTGGGGCGAGGCGGCCCGCGAACTGCACTGGTTCCGTCCCTGGGACCGGGTGCTGGAGTGGAACGAACCGTTCGCGAAGTGGTTCAGCGGCGGCCAGACCAACGCGGCTTACAACTGCCTGGACCTGCAGGTGGAGCGTGGCCTGGGTGACAAGGTGGCTTTCCACTGGGAGGGCGAGCCGGGTGACCGCCGCACCCTCACGTACGCGGAGATGCTGAGCGAGGTGTCACGCTTCGCCAACGGCCTCAAGTCGCTCGGCGTGAAACAGGGCGACATCGTAGCCATCTACCTGCCGCTCATCCCGGAGGCGATCATCGCGATGCTCGCCTGCGCCCGCCTGGGTGCGCCGCACACGGTCGTGTTCGGTGGCTTCAGTTCCAACGCCCTGACAGACCGCATCCGGGACACTTCTGCCAGGTACGTCATTACTGCTGACGGCGGCTGGCGCCGGGGTGCCATCCTGCCCCTGAAGCCTGCCGTCGACGAAGCGCTCGAACGTACCGACAGCGTCGAGAAGGTCATCGTCGTGCAGCGTGCCGGCAACGATGTCCGCCTGGAGCCGGGCCGGGACGTGTGGTTCCACGATGTCGTGAAAGGCCAGTCTGATGAGTGCCCAGCCGTACCGGTCGACGCCGAGCATCCGCTGTTCATCCTGTACACCTCCGGTTCGACCGGCAAGCCCAAGGGCATCCTGCACACGACCGGCGGTTACCAGGTGTTCGCCCAGCAGACGAGCCGTCTGGTGTTCGACCTGAAGCCTGAGGACGTGTTCTGGTGCACCGCTGACATCGGCTGGGTTACCGGCCACACCTACACGGTCTACGGCCCCATGGCCAACGGCGCCACCCAGGTCATCTACGAGGGCGTGCCCACCCAGCCGCACGCCGGCCGCATGTGGGAGATGGTGGAACGTTACGGCGTCACCATCTACTACACCGCCCCGACCGCGATCCGTGCGTTCATGAAGCTCGGCGAGGAGCATCCGGCGAAGTACGACCTCAGTTCACTCCGTCTGATCGGCTCGGTCGGTGAGCCGATCA
>CAYPKV010000005.1:0-35740 GCA_964411415.1 uncultured bacterium | reverse complement strand
GTCCTGAAAGCTTGCCGTGAACCTTTTCGATGCCGCCAGTGTAGCAGGGGAACCCCGTTCTGATGGTGTCGCAGGTCCAGTGGCAACGCTGTTATCCTGACCGTGGATGTACCGCCTGTACACAGTCCTGCTGCTCCTCCTGGCCGTTGCGTCCGGGCAGGCCCAGCACGTTGCCAGCCAGTCCCGGCTCGGCCTCACCTTCTTCAGCCTCACCCAGCTGGCCACGGGCCTGCAGAGTGAACTGACCGTGCTCGGCAACTCCGCCGTGCTCCGCAGCAGCTTCGGCATCCTCACCGTCTGGCTGGACGACGCTGAGTACATGTGGCGGCCTGCCGGTGCCGCTGAACCTGCCGAGGGCCGGCTGACTGCGCCGACATTCAGCGAGGACGGTGAAGTGTGGGCCCCGCTGGAACTCATCCAGGTCATGGGTGGCACGGTAAGCGGCGTGGTGGTTGTCATGCCCGACCGCAGCCGGCTGGTCCTGGGCAACGGCCCTGAACCTGAACCTGACCCTTCCGCCTGGCAGCCGTTGCCGGCGGGTCATGGCGAGGTGCTCAGTCTTGCTGAAGGCGTCCAGGCGCTCCGGCTGACCGCCGCTGACCAGAGTGTGCTGCTCGTCGACCTGGGACTGCTGGCCCTGGCCCAGCCTGACCAGCGGGCACAGCTGGATGCCTTCAACGCCGGGCTTGAAGGTTTCCGGCCGGTGTTCTTCACGATCAGTTCGACCGTGAGCAGCGAGCCGGTGCTCAGCTTCACGTTCAGTCAGCCGGGTGTCGCGGCCACGCTGACGGCCCCGCACGGTCTGGTGATCCTGAGCGGCGACGGGCACGGTGTCGCACCCGGGGCACCGCTCAGCGGGGTGCTGCTGCTGCCTGAGGCGACCAACCTGCGTGAGGCACTGCAGGTAGAGTGGAACCAGCTGAAAGCACAGATGGTGTTCAGAAGATGACCACCCTGGGTCAGGAGTAACCATGGACGGAACACTGAATGGAACCAGGATCGTAGCTGCCGGACGGACCCCGGTCGGCGCCTTCCAGGGCGCACTGGCACCGCTGGCTGCACCGGACATGACTGCGGCACTGGTGAAGGAACTGGCGGCGCGGCTCGGTGCCCAGGGCAGCGACGTCGACCACGCGCTGCTGGGCAACGTACTGTCAGCCGGGCTCGGTCAGGCTCCAGCCCGGCAGGTGACTGTAAAAGCCGGGCTCGGTGACGGGATCCCGGCCGTCACCCTCAACAAGATGTGTGGCAGCGGACTCGAAGCCGTCATACAGGCGGACCGCATGATCCGCGCCGGCGACGCGGGCCTGGTGCTGGCTGGCGGCATGGAGTCGATGAGCAACGCACCGTTCCTGCTGCCCGGGGCACGCGCCGGCCTGCGTCTCGGTGACGGTAAGGTCGTCGATTCCCTCGTCCACGACGGACTGTGGGACGTATACAACCAGAAGCACATGGGTTCGTGCGCTGAGCTGGCGGTGGAACGTTACGGCTTCACACGTGAGGACCAGGACGAGTTCGCCATAACCAGTTACCGGCGCGCCCAGGCGGCGGCTGCTTCAGGCGCCTCCGCCTCGGAGATCGTCGCTGTCGAAGTACCGGGCCGGCGCGGCCAGGTGACCGTGGTCGGCGAGGACGAAGGCCCGGCCCAGGTGGACTTCGACCGGCTGCCACAGCTGCGTCCGGCGTTCGAGAAGGACGGCACCATCACCGCTGCCAACGCCTCGACGCTCAACGACGGAGCCGCCGCCCTGTTCCTGGCCGCTCCACAGCTGGCTGAGGAGCGTGGCTGGGACACTCTCGGTACGGTCGTCGGTTCGGCCGTTCACGCCCACGCGCCTGAGTGGTTCACGACCGCGCCGGTCACGGCGATGCGGCGCCTGCTTGACCGCCTCGGCTGGCAGCCCGGTGACGTGGACCTGTACGAGATAAACGAAGCGTTCAGCGTCGTGACCATGGCTGCGATGAAGGAGCTTGAACTGCCGGCGGACCGGGTGAACGTCCGGGGTGGAGCGGTGGCGCTGGGACACCCGATCGGTGCTTCAGGCGCGCGCATCCTGGTGACTCTGCTGAGCGCGCTGCGTGAGCGTGGTGGCGGCAGGGGCATGGCCGCGATCTGCATCGGCGGTGGTGAGGCGCTGGCGCTGGCTGTCGAGGTGTGAGCTCAGTCGTGTTCGCCTGAATCAGGCATGCGGCCGTGCTGAACCGCTTCGGCCACCATCCGCGGCAGTCCCCAGGCGATGATGTCGAAGGCGACTGCCGCGAAATCGTACTCGACCTTGTCCATGCGTACTTCGACCAGTCCGGCATCGAGCGTCAGGATCGCGTAGTCCGCACCGGGCTCGCCGTTCAGGGCCAGCCCGACCGAGCCGGGGTTCAGCACCCAGCCGCCGGCCAGCTGCCGGTAGAACGGTACGTGCGAGGCACCGGCGATCATGATGTTGCAGCGGTTCCGTTCGAGCAGCTGCATGAGCGATACCGGATCCTGGTTCAGGTTGATGCGTTCGCCCGGTGATTCCGGACTGCCGTGGAAGAAACGCAGGCGCCCGGCCGGAGTGTTCATGCGCCGCTGCACGGGCAGGCCACGCAGGAACTCGACGTGGCGCGGTTCGATCACTTCGCGGGTCCAGTCCAGGATCTGATCAGCGACCCCGGCACGGGGCTTGCGCGTACGGGCGAAGTCGAACGCGATGCGTTCATCGGCGGCACCGAGGGTGCAGACGATGCCTTCAGAACGGATCAGGTCGATGGTCTCGTTGGGGGAGGGGCCGTAGCCGACAAGGTCGCCAAGGCAGATGATGTTGTCGACGCCGCGCTGGCGCATCGCCGTGACAGCCGCTTCAAGTGCGAGCACGTTCGCATGGACGTCACTGATCACTCCCAGGATCACGGGTACATCCTAGCACCGGCACTCATTGCACTGCCAGTAAATTCTCATCAAGCAGCCAGCCGAGTACCAGCTCGCTGAAAGCGGCCGGGCACTCTTCATGCACCGCGTGTCCGCAATCGTCCAGAAGCGCGAACGTACCCTGCGGCAGTTCAGCAGCCAGCTGCCTGGACTGTTCCGCTTCGACAACCGAGTCACCCGCACCGTGCACGACGAGTGCCGGTACACCGATGGCACCGAGCTGGTCCAGGAACGGGACTTCGTGACTGGCACGCGATACCTGCCACAGGCCCCGGTCCCAGTTGTGGGGCCGGAAGTTCAGGGCGTGCGCCTCCAGGGCGCGTTCGTCCATGCGCAGCGGGTCGCTCCAGTTGGCGGCCACGAAGTTGCCGCCGATCTCACCGGCCAGCTGGCGCATGAGCAGCGGTCCGAGACGGCTCAGGTGCGGCGTGCCCAGCAGCGGCCGCAGCCACTCAGGGCTGCCGCCGACCCGGTACACGGCCGGGGCGATCAGCACCAGACCACTGACGCGCTCCGGCGCCAGCAGGGCAGTCTCCAGGGCCACCGGTGCACCCGAGTTGTGCCCGACCAGGACAGCCTTCTCGATGCCCAGGGCGTCCATCAGTGCGATGGTCAGCGTCGCCTGGGCCTCAGGCGAGTACGGGCTGGTACCAGTCCAGCTGCCCGCCTCGGGTCTGGAGGTCAGCCCGAAACCGGGCCGGTCGAAGCTGATCACCCGGCCGGTCTGCGCCAGGCTGGGCTGCACGTCCCGCCAGGTCATGGTGTTGAAGAGGTAACCGTGCAGCAGTACGAGCGGCACTTCCAGCTGCGGGCCGTCTGCGGCAGACGTGTCGCTGTCCACGTAGTGCACGTCCAGGCCGCCGGCTGAAACGAACAGGCTGTCCGCGCCGGCCAGTGACCGTTCAGTGACCGTGTCACGCAGAGGCGTGATCGGCAGGACCAGCGGGCCGATCAGGGCCAGGATCAGGAATGAGAGGATGATCGCGAGACTGACGCGGATGCGGAAGGGCATGGTCAACTAGTACCATGCCCTGCAGCCGCTGAAAGCTCACTCGCCGCGGAAGACGGGCTTGCGCTTCTCGAGGAAGGCGCTGGTGCCTTCCTTCATGTCTTTGGTGGTGCTGATGAAGCCGAACAGGTCCGCTTCGATCTCCAGGCCGTGGTTCAGGCCGGTGTTCAGTCCGCGCACGACAGCTTCCTTGGCGACGCCGAGTGAGATCGGTGCGTTGTTCAGCATCTGCTGAGCCAGTTCGGTGGCGGCGGCCACTGCGTCGGGGGCGACGCGGTTCACGAGGCCAAGCTGCAGTGCTTCCTCAGCTTCGACGTGCCGGCCCGTGAAGATCAGGTCCATCGCGCGTGAAGGACCGATGAGGCGCGGCAGCCGCTGCGTTCCGCCGTAGCCGGGGATAAGGCCCAGACCGACCTCAGGCAGGCCCATGCGGGCTCCGCTTGCGGCGACGCGCAGGTCGCAGGCCAGGGCGAGCTCGAGGCCGCCGCCGAAGGCGAAGCCGTTGATGGCTGCGATGGTCGGTACCGGCAGGGCCGCGAGCCCGGCGAACACGTCCTGGCCGGACAGAGCGGCGTCACGGCCGGCGAACGGGTCGCTGCCCAGGCCGCTGAACTCGTTGATGTCGGCACCGGCTGCGAACGCGCGGCCCTCGCCGGTGATGATGAGCACCTGCACCTCGTCTGAGGCGGCCACCATGTCCAGGGCGATGCCCAGCTCCAGCATCAGGTCGTTGTTGAGGGCGTTGAGGGCGTCCGGCCGCATCAGGGTTATGACGGCCAGTCCGTCGCCCGTCGTCAGTTCCAGGTTGTCGAACTCGACCTCGCCATCCAGAAGCAGTTCTTCGAATTCACTCACGGTCAGTCCTTTCCGTACTCATAGAAGCCGGCCCCGGTCTTGCGGCCCAGTTTGCCGGCGCGGACCAGCTGGCGCAGGAGCGGGTGGATGCGGAACTTCGGGTCCTGGTACTCGGAATACAGGCTCTCGGCTGCAGCCAGGGCGATGTCCAGGCCGACCAGGTCACACAGGGCGAGCGGCCCGATCGGCATGTTCGCCCCGAGCTTCATGGCCCGGTCGATGTCTTCGGCGCTGCCCACGCCTTCAGCCAGTGCGTGCACGGCGTCGTTCATGTAGGGGATGAGCAGGCGGTTGACGATGAAACCAGGCGTGTCGGAGCAGCTGATCGGTGTCTTGCCGATGCCTTCAGCGAAAGCGACGGCGCGGTCCATCGTCTCCTGTGTCGTCAGCTGGGCGCGTACGACCTCAACCAGTGGCAGCATCGCCACGGGGTTGAAGAAGTGCAGGCCGCAGAACCCGGCAGCCCGCTCACCGGTGAAAGCTGCGATCTGGGTGACTGACAGGCTGGACGTGTTCGTCGCCAGCAGGGCACCGGCCGCGGCGTGTTCCGCCGCTTCCTCCCATACCTGGCGTTTGATGCTGATCACTTCGGGAACTGCTTCGATGACGGTTTCTGCCGGGCCGATCGCGCTCAGTTCGCTGACCGGTGATACCCGCGCCAGGGTCGCATCAGCATCAGCCTGGCTGAGCGTCTCCCGGCGGACGAAGCGCGCGAGGCTCGTACTTATGGCGTCCAGACCCCGCTGCCGGGCGGCTTCATCGATGTCGAACAGCAGGACCGGATGGCCGGCAGCGGCGCACGCCTGAGCGATGCCTGCACCCATGGTGCCGGCACCGAGCACTGCTACCGTGGCACGGCTCATGCTTCGAGCTGCAGCGCAGCTTCCAGGGCAACGCTCGTCATGTGCGCGACACCTTCCTGCAGGATCTTCGGATCGACGAGCTGCGGGTCACCGATGCGGTTGCTGGCCACGAGGGCGCAGCCGGTGCGCACCTGGCGCAGTTTGCCGAGCAGGAACAGGGCTGACGCTTCCATCTCGACCGCCAGCACGCCCCGTTCGGCCAGTCCGGCGACGTGTTCAGGAGTCGTGGCGTAGAAAGCGTCTTCGGTCTGGATCAGGCCAGTGTGCACGCGGCGGCCACCGCGGGCAGCCGTGTCGGTAAGCGCCTTCACCACGCTGAACTCCGGGACCGGCGCGTAAGGGGCATCACCCAGGTACTGGCGGCTCGTGCCTTCGTTCGGCACTGCACCGGTGGCGATGATCAGCTCACCGGGTTCGATACCGCTGCTGACGATACCGGCCGTGCCGACCCGCACCAGGGTGCGTGCCCCAAGCCGGATCAGCTCTTCGACCGTGATGGCCAGGCTCGGGCAGCCCATCCCGGTCGTCTGAACGCTGACCTTCAGCCCCTTGTAGGTGCCGGTGAAGCCCAGCATGCCGCGATGGTCCGTGTACAGCTTCGGATCATCGAAGAAGTTCTCGGCGATGAAACGGGCCCGTTTCGGGTCGCCGGGCAGCAGTACGAACGGCGCGACCTCGCCTGGCTGCGCATGGATATGGATCTGGCTCATGGCCTGAGGATAGCAGTTGCCCAATGCCGGAACTTCAACTTCTGAGGTCGATGACAGCGTGATACAGTCGCGGTGCGATGACTGAACTGGACGAGATTCTTGCTGGCCTGACCGACCAGGTTGACGGCTCTGTCGCAGCTGCAGTCGGTGGCATGGACGGGCTCGTGGTGGAACAGGCGGGCGGCGCCCGTGCGGAGATGGCCGCGTTCGTAGCCGAACTGACCAACGTGCTGACCTCTGCCGGTTCGGCGCTGGGCAACAGGCTCAGTGCCGGCCCGCTCACCGAGCTGATCCTGACGGCAGAACGGTACGTGGCTTACGTCCGGATACTGAGCCCGGACCTTTACTGCGTGCTGCTGCTCGAGTCCGGCGGCAACATCGGTAAGGCCCGCCTCTACAGCGGCTTCGCGGGCAAACGCATCATGGAGATACTGGCATGAACCTGCACGGCGCGCTCCGCCCGGTCTCCGAACTGCCCGGCCTCGTCGTTGCGCTGGTGTTCACCTATGACGGCCTGCTGGTCGACCTGGCCGGCAGCCGCTTCGCAGCGGACCAGCTGGCGGCGGAACTGGCCGGCCTGGCTGATGCTGCCCGCAGCTGCTTCGCCACGCTGTCACTGGGCGACATGCGGCACATCGCCGTCTCGCTCACCACACACGACGTTACCGTCCTGCTCATGCCCGGGCATTACCTGGCACTGGTGTTCGAGCGGGGCAGGGGCGGTGCAGGACTGCCGTCAGAGATCGAATCGGCGCTGCAGCCACTCCGGGCTGCACTGGGAGGCAGGCAGTGAGTCTGAAATCACATCTGGAAGGGATGCTGGCCATCAAGGGCGTGACCGGTGCAGCGATCGTCTCAACGGACGGTTTCATCGTCGAGGGCGCCAGCCGGGCTGACCATGACCTCAGCCTGATAGGTGGCCTGGTCGCATCGAGCCTGGCGTCCAGCAAGGTGCTGGCAGGCCTTATGGGCGAGGGCGAGATCCGGCAGACGATGATCGAGTACGAACGTGGACCGGTGCTGATGACGCCCCTCGACTCTCATGGCGTTGCGGGTTATGTTGCCGTGCTGACGCTGGACACCGCTACGACCCTCGGTCGCGTACGTTTCCAGCTGCGCAAGATGCTGCCTGAACTGGCAGGGGAGTTGACTTCATGAACCAGAACCCAGGACCCAAAGAGATCAAGCTTGAGATCGACAAGGAAACCGCCAAGGGCACTTACTCGAACATGGCCCTCATCTCGCACACCGGTGCGGAGTTCTTCATCGACTTCGTGCTGGCCTACCCGCGCCAGCAGCCGACGGTGACCTCGCGGATGGTGCTCAGTCCGCAGCACGCCAAGGCGCTCATGCTGAGCCTGCAGGAGAACGTCCGCCGTTTCGAGACCCGTTTCGGCACCATCAACCTGCCGACTGCGAACCGCGATCCTTCGGAACAGAACTGACGGCTGAGTTCCGTCACAGGCGCGCTGCCTGTCGTGCGGCTTACCAGCCGGGCGCAGGCAGCGGGTTTGTAATGGAGCAATGCAGCCCGATGTCATCGTTTATTTCGACTATCTCTGTCCGTACGCCTGGCGCGGTGCCGAGCTCGCCGAGATGGTCACGAAAGAGACGGGCCTCAGCTTCAGCTGGCGCCTGTTCAGCCTGATGCAGAGCAACAGCAAGGACCCGTCGTACCAGATCTGGAACGACCGCCTTGATTTCGAGGACCCCAGCGGCAGTGGCGGGCTCCTGCCGTTCCTGGCTACCCTGGCCGCCCGCTGCCAGGGTGAAGAGGCCGAGTCGGCGTTCCGTCTGGCCCTGCAGCGTTCGCGCCACCAGGATCATCAGCCGTTCAGCTTCGAGAACGTGCTGAACGTGGCTGAGCAGGCAGGCCTCGATGCCGAGCGTTTCCGTTCTGAGCTCGACAACCCTGAACTGCGCACCCGGCTGTCCCAGGAGCATCACCAGGCCGAGCAGCTCAACGTCTTCGGGACACCCACGTTCCGTTTCACGGACACGGACGACACCGCCTACCTGAGGCTGCGGGAGCTGCCGCGTGACCCGGCCGAGGCCACCGTGCTGTTCAACCGTTTCCGCAGCATGCTTGCTGATTACCAGTACATCGAAACGATCAAGCGGCCCCGCAGCAGCGGCAACTGATCCAGGCGACGCTGTGCGTCATTTCAAAGGGAACAGGCTTCAGCTCGAGTAGACTGGCTCTGTGCGAGCCACACTGAATGTCGGACACGGCTCCGATGCCGGGCTGGTCCGCGGGCTGAACGAGGATTTCCACCGTGTCTGGGAGTACCCATACCGCGGTGGAAGTCTGCTGCTCTTCGGAGTGGCTGACGGCATGGGCGGGGCTGCGGCCGGCGAGTACGCCAGCCGCAAGGCTGTCCTGGCCCTGGACGAGGTGTTCCAGCGTTACGTCGATGAGGTCGCCGCCGGCAAACCGGTGATCGGTCTGGAACAGGTCGTGGAACGCTGCATGCGGCTTGCCAATCACCGTCTCTGGCGCTCCGCCGATGAACCGGCGCGGGCCGGCATGGGCACTACCCTCACTTTCATCGCGCTGCACAACCAGAAAGCCTGGATCGGCCATATCGGCGATTCACGCGCCTGGCTGGTGCGGCAGAATCAGATACGTCAGCTGACCCGTGATCACACCTGGGTGGCTGACCAGGTGAGCATGGGGCTGCTCACTGAAGAGCAGGCCCGTTCGCACGAGTGGCAGAACCTGCTGACCCGGGCGCTCGGCACCGGACCTGAAGCCGAGCCGGATATCACCCAGATCGACCTGTGGAAAGGCGACGTGCTCATCGTATCCACCGATGGTCTGCACGGACTGGTGACGCAGGAAGAGATACTGGAAGAAGTACTCTCGGCGCGCAGTGCCCAGTCCAGCGTCGAGTACCTGATCGCCCGGGCGCGTGAACGCGGCGGGCCCGACAACATCACTCTCGTGATCGTGGAGGTTCCCTGAAGATGCAGTCGCTGCCCTGGCTGTCCCTGGTACTGGCGGCCGCCAGCCTCGCCCTGATGCTGCGTTTTCCGGCGGTGGCCCGGATCGTGTTCCTGACCGTCGGCACCCTGGTGTTCGCCTGGATGCTGGCTGTCAGCGGAGCAGACAGGGCCCTGGCGCCGCTCATCATGCTGGTGTTCGCAGCCGCCCTGCTGCTGCGTTCGGAACCGGCCACTGCGACCCGCAGCGTGTCCAGCCGGGTCGCGCCGCGCCGGGGCAACCGGGGCCGTGCGCCCGTGACCACGACCGCGCGCCTGCAGCGCACGACCCGCAGTACGCGGGGCACGCGTTCCTCACAGCGGCTGGCGACTCCGGGTGGTTTCGATGACATCGACGTCCCCGGTTATGAGGTTCTGGAGCGGGTCGGCTCTGGCGGCATGGCCAGCGTCTACCGGGCCCGGCGCCGCTCGGACGGTCAGATCGTCGCCCTGAAACTGCCGATGGCACAGTACGTCGCCGATGCCAAGTTCATCCGCCGGTTCCACCGTGAGGCGGAGGTGGCGCAGCGCCTGGATCACGTGAACATCGTGCGTACTTTCGAACACGGCAGTCACGGCGTCAAGCACTTCATGGCGATGGAGTTCGTCGATGGCCGTTCGCTCGAGAGCTACATCGACAGCCGTGAACTCGACGTGGAACTGTCAGCCGAGATCATGAAGTACGTGGCCAGTGCACTGCAGCACATCCATGAGCAGGGCATCATCCACCGTGACATCAAGCCGGCGAACATCATGCTGCTCAAAGGTGGCATCCGTAAAGGTAACGGCAGCCGGCTTGAGCCTGATGCCGTGAAGCTGATGGACTTCGGCATCGCCGGCGGCAAGGTGCTGTCCCGCCTGACCATGACCGGTGCAAGGGTAGGCACCCCCGTGTACATGTCGCCTGAGCAGGCGCGTGGGCTGCGTATCGATCACCGCAGTGACATATACAGCCTGGGCCTGGTGTTCTACGAGATCCTGACCGGCGAGACCGCCTTCAAGGGTGGTTACGAGGCGATCGTGCACCAGCAGATATTCCAGACGCCCGCTCCGCCGCGCCAGCTGAACCTGAAGATCGGCCGCGAACTTGATGACATGGTCATGCGCATGCTGTCGAAAGAACCGGCCGAGCGTCCCAGCCTGGCTGAGGTGATCGAGTTTCTGGATTCCGGTGACTTCGGCGATCAGGAGATCCCGGTGCTCAGCAACCGCCTGATCATCACGGTCGGGTCCAAGCAGGGCGTAGTGCGCATCCTCGATCCGGCCGGCAACCTGCATACGAGCCTTGGGGACATCGGCCTGGGACCACGTGAGTTCAGCTCGGCACCGGTGGCAGTCGCAGCAGCCCCGGACGGTCACATTTACGCTGTGGTCGTCGAGTACCGGGCGGGGCAGACGGACCACCGCATGATCCGCAAGCTCGACCAGAACGGTGATCTGGTCCTGGCGTTCGGCCGTTACGGCATGAAGCCGGGCGAGTTCCTGCAGCCGGTCGCACTCGCCGTGGCGCCGGACGGCAGCCTGTACACCCTCGACAGTGAGACCATGCTGGTGCAGCGTTTCGATGATCAGGGCAACTTCGAACTCGGTTTCGGAGGTCCTGGCGAAGGCCGCGGCAGTTTCGGCGACCCGCGCCACCTGACCGTCGGTCCTGATGGTGACGTGTTCGTACTTGATGCCGGCAACCGTCAGGTGCAGAAGTTCAGCAGTGACGGCACCTACGTCACCCGCTGGGCGTTCCGGACGAGTGCTGAGTCAGCAGAGTTCCGGGAGCTGGACGGCCTGGCTGTCGACGGTTCCGGCAACGTTTACATCGCCGATGCGGCGAGCGGCAAGATCCGCTGCATCTCACCCGAGTCCCGGGTCATCCGCACGTACGCGTACGAGCCCCGTCAGGGTGAGAATCGCGACGGTCTCATCGACCTGGGTGTTGATGGCGAAGGCTTCCTGTACGCCGGGCGCCGCGGCGGGCACCTGATCCGCAAGTTCGCCCCGGACGGCACGCTGTTCGCGACGATCGAGACGTACGCACCGCTCGTGCAGATGGTGGTCGACCACACACCCGCAGACTGAGGGTTACAGGCCGGGAATCAGCTGTACCAGGCTGTAGACGAACCTGGTCAGGATGGCTGTGAGCCGGCCGAGTATGCCGCTCATGCTGAGCAGCAGGAACAGCACGATGAAGCCGATGTTGCCGTAACTGGCGACCTGCTGCACGAAGCGCCGCAGGCCCTGGATGCCCAGGTGCAGGGCGGCGTGGCCGCCGTCCAGCGGGTAGACGGGGAACAGGTTGATGGCGGCGTGGAGGATGGCGGTACTGCCGGCCAGGTAGAAACCAAGGGCGGCTGACCCGCCGCCGTTAAGTTCCAGCACCCGGGCGATCACGAACGACACGAACGACACGATCAGGTAGGCGAGCGGGCCGCTGTACCAGACGATCGCTTCCTGGCGGCCGCGGTAGTTGCGGCTGTTGACCGGAATCTGGCGGGGCCAGCCGAAGCCGAGCACCAGCAGAAGGATCACACCGAAACCGTCCAGGTGCCGGGCGGGTTCGAAAGCTCCGAAGCCTGCCAGGCGCGGGCTGTGATCACCGAGCCGGGCGGCCACCCACGTCTGGAAGATGTTGTGGAACATGAGTGCGGCGATCATCACGATCACAGCGATGACCAGCACGGTGATGTCGAAGTTGAAGTTCCTGAGCAGCATCAGTTGTCTCCGGATCCGGGCCGGGCAGCTGCCGCGCCGTCCTCACTGAGGAGCTGGCGGGCCAGGGCGAGTTCCTGTTCGAACGTCTCAACCCTGCCGTCCTGGCGTGCGCGGGCGACCTGGGACAGTATCCTGCCCACGGCCGGGCCGGCCGGAACGCCCAACTCTAACACGTCACTTCCGCGCAGCCTGCGCCGCTTGGGCAACGCCCGGAAGGCGTCCGTGAGTTCCCGGTGACGTTCGCTGAAGCAGCGGACCAGCTCACCTTCCGCCTCGGTCATGCGGGTAAGGACATCCTCGGTGAGCAGCTCCGGATCGTGGCGCACCATGTGCAGCCGTTCGAGCGCCTGACGGTAACTCGCCGGCCAGCTGAAGCGGCTCAGGTGGGCTTCGGCACGGTCCGCCGGTGTTTCGAGCAGCAGGGCGAACAGGGCCGCTTCGGCCCTGACACTGCCGCTCAGTTTCTGTCCGTCCAGAGCACTGAGCAGCTCAGGCGCATGTTCCAGGCCGAACACGGCAGACAGCGCCCCGACTGACTCGAGCTGCGCGAACACGGGTTCCAGACGCGGTTCATCCAGCGCGAGTTCGAGCTCGTTGCGCAGCCTGGAGGGGGAGATGCGGTCAAGCAGGCGCGGGGTCAGTGCGCGACGGGCCTGTTCACGGGTGTCGCGGTCGAACTGGAAGCCCAGCCGCGCTGCGAGCCGGGCGCCCCGCAGTACTCGGGTCGCGTCTTCCAGGAAGCTCAGTGGGTGCAGCAGCCGCAGCTGGCGGTTGCGCAGGTCGTCCAGCCCGCCGAGCGGGTCGAGCAGGCGCGGCGGCTGCGGGCTGACCTGCACGGCGATCGCGTTGATCGTGTAGTCGCGACGTTGCAGGTCACGGCTGATCGGTCCGGGTGTGACCTCCGGCAGTGCACCGGGATGGGCGTACGTCTCCAGCCTGGTGCCGGCGATGTCGACCATGAGTCCACTGTCCAGACGTACTGTCGTGGTGCCGAACGCTCCGTGAGTGATGATGTCGCCGCCGTAATGTTTCTGCAGCGCCTCCGCCAGCATCGATGCGGGTACGCCGTCGACCGCCAGGTCCAGGTCGCTCAGTGAACGTCCGAGCAGGGCGTCACGGACGATGCCACCGACGAGG
Organism: uncultured bacterium; assembly: GCA_964411415.1. Taxonomy (GTDB): domain Bacteria; phylum Deinococcota; class Deinococci; order Deinococcales; family Trueperaceae; genus CALDPK01. Next base: position 22,573 of record CAYPKV010000005.1, on the reverse strand, counting down.
TACAGGCGCGCGTGGCCGGGCAGCAGGCTGGCTGCCATGTCGATCAGCTGGCGGGCCATGAGCGGCAGGCGCTCCAGGACCCGTTCCGCCATGTCGCGCTGCGGGCTGGTATGGCGGGCAGCGAGCAGGTCACTGCGGGTGACGATGCCGACGATGACGCCATCTGAATCAAGTACGGGCAGCCGGCCGATGCCGTTGCGGATGAGGCTCGACTCCAGCTGAACGTGCGTGTCTTCCGTACCGGCCGTGATGACAGTCCGGTTCATGAAGCCGGTGACCGAGGCGTCGTGCATGTCGAACTTCAGGGCGTGATCGAGGTCACGCCTGGAGACGACACCGGTCAGCCGGCCGGCGCTGTCCGTTACCGGGGCGCCGTTGTGTCCGTGGCGGCGCAGTATCTGCATCGCCTGGTCGACCGTGCTCTCTTCAGGGATGGTCGTCACCGGACTGCTCATCAGCTCAGCGGCGGTGAGCATGTCAGAACGGTTGCTCTGCAGACTGGTGAAAGTAAGTTCAAGCGCTTCAGCGGGACTCAGGTCGGTCCGGGCGAAGGCCGCACCGGGATGCCCGCCTGAACCGAAGGCGTCACGGACCGCGCTGGCTGCGTCGTAGCCGCGGGCTACCCGGACGAACACCTCGGTCTCAGAGTCGGCTGTTCCGGTGGCGATGACGGCGGCGTCGGCACCGTGCAGTGCCAGCAGCTGGCTGACCAGACCGGACGTACCGGCTACGTATTCGTCCAGGACCAGACTGGCGGTGACCACGGAACGCTGGCCGTCCATACGGACGATGCTTTCCTGCAGCAGCCGCTGCAGCAGGGTGCGCTGTTCCTCACCGAGCGGGTCGCTGGCGTACTCGACGACGAACTCGAGGTTGGCGCCGCTGCGCAGCAGCAGTCCAGCCGCGTCATGGTCTGCGGGCCGGGTCGCGCTGTACGAGAAGTTGCCGGTGTCTTCGTGTATGCCCAGCAGCGCGAGAGTGGCGGTGCTGGCGGGTATCGGGGTGTTGCTGGCTCGCAGGTGCCTGGTCAGGATGGTGGCGGTGGCGCCGACAGGTTCCTGCAGCCCCTGACTGGCAGGCAGGCTGCCGGGACCTGAAGCGTGGTGGTCGTACAGGGTGATGGGTACCTTGCCGACCAGCGCGTCGAAGGGCCGGATGCGGTCCGGGTCGTTCGTGTCTACGACGATCAGCTCACTGACCTGGTCAAGGTCGATGTCGCTGGCGTCGAGCAGGTTGAGTTCATCCCGGTACAGCCTGATGGCGTCCCGTACCCGGGGGCTCAGGGCACCGGTGACGACGGCGACCGAGCCGGGATGGGCCAGGCGGGCCAGCGCCAGGCTGGCGAGTGCGTCGAAGTCCGGCTGTTCGTGGGTGACTATCAGTTTCACTGACTGACAGTGTTGCACCCGGCCGCGTCCGGGGCCAACAGCAAGACTCAGTCAGCAGCGATCAGCGGGCGCTCCCGCGCGAGCTCCCGGATGCGTGCGACTGCGCTCGCAGCGTGCTGGACGCCGTTCTCGATGAACACGTCGCTGGTCCTTACCCCGCTGCCGGCTGAGCCGACCACGAACAGGCCCGGCACGTTGCTTTCGAACGTCTGCGGATCCAGTTCGGCAACCAGGGTGACCGGGTCACAGCGGACGCCGCAGGCAGTAAGCAGGGCAGGGTCAGCCCGGTAACCCGTGAGCAGGAACGTCTGATCCGTCGGCACGGCCAGCGCACCGTCCGGAGTGGTGATGTGGACGGCCTCAGGCGTTATGTGGCTGACAACCGAGTTCATGTGTGCCGTAATCGAACCTTCACGGACGCGGTTCTCCAGGTCCGGACGGACCCAGTACTTCAGGCTGTGCCTGAAATCCGCACCGCGGTGGATCATGGTCACCTGCGCGCCGGCCCGGTACAGCTCCAGGGCAGCGTCGGCTGCGCTGGAGCCTGCACCGACGATGGTCACCCGGCGCCTGTAGTAAGGATGGGCCTCCCGGTAGTAGTGAGTGACGTTGTCAAGGTCGGCCCCCGGAACGTCCAGCCGGTTGGGATTGTCGAAGTAGCCGGTGGCGACAACCACGAACCGGGCAGTGAAGTTCAGCTGCTGGCCGCGGTCGTCCTCGGCAGCGACGCGGAACCCGGCCACCCGGGGTTCGATACCGGTGACCCGCGTGTACTGACGGACGTCGAGCTGTTCGTTATGAACGACCTTGCGGTAGTAATCCAGGGCTTCTTTGCGACTGGGCTTGCCGCTGGCGGTGACGAGAGGGTGGTTGCCGATCTCAAGGCGTTCAGCGGTGGTGAAGAAGGTCATGTACGTCGGGTAACCGGCGATGGCGTTCACGATGCAGCCCTTCTCGAGAACGGTGGTACGCAGGCCGGCGCTCCGGGCCAGGATGGCTGCCTGCAATCCGACGGGTCCGGCCCCCACCACGATGACATCTGCCTGCAGCTTGGTTGGGTCAGGGGTGCTCATGCCGCCAAGGGTAGCAGGGGTGCGAAGGGCCTGTGGCACCGACAGCGACAGTAATCTGGCAACGCCAGGCTTCTGCCCGGCTGATCTGCTCAGTCGTGGTCACGGCCGGGGCACCAGTCGCGGATGGTGCACGCCTGACAGGCCGGCTTCCGTGCCGTACACACGCGCCGGCCGTGCAGGATGAGCGCGTGGTGGGCGAACACCCAGGTATCCTCGGGGAACACCTTCTGCAGGTCGAGCTCAACCTTGTCAGGGTTGTCGTGCCGGCTGAAGCCGAGCCGGCGTGCCAGGCGGCCGACATGCGTGTCGACCGCGATGGCCGGTGTATTGAACAGGACGCCCAGCACCACGTTCGCGGTCTTGCGTCCGACACCTGGCAGCGCCATGAGCTCCTCGCGCGTCGAAGGAACTGCTCCTGCATGGTCCCGGACCAGCGCCCGGGCAGTGGCGACGATGTTGCGCGCCTTGTTCCGGTACAGGCCGATGGAACTTATGAGCGGCCTGACGTCTTCAGGTTCGGCAAGGGCGAGGGCTTCAGCGTCCGGGAAGGCGGCAAACAGGGCGGGCGAGGCCTTGTTCACACTCACGTCAGTCGCCTGGGCGGACAGTATCACTGCGATCAGCAGTTCGAACGGCGTCCGGTAGTCGAGCTCCGTACGCGCTGCCCCGTAGAGCCGCCGCAGCTCGTCCAGGATGACTGTGCCGCGTTCCCGCTTCGAACGCAGCGACTCACGGCCGGAAGTGGATCGACGGACAGGTGACTCGCTCATCTATGCCGATTGTGCCATCTGCAGAAGTGGGGAATGTATCAGGGGCGGGGCGGGGGCCGGGCTATAATCGGCCTCAGTGACTGACGTGCAGTTATTCTGGAGTGCCCATGCCTGTCTTTGAGTACAAGGCCCGTGACCGGGACGGCAAAGCTTTCACCTCCACCATGGAGGCGGCCAGCCAGCGTGACGTTGCTGCCGCCCTGCGTGAGAAGGGTTACTTCGTCAGCGAGATCAAGACCCCCAGAACGGGTCTTCAGTCGGACATCAAACTGCCGAAGTGGCTCGACATCGGTGCGCGTCCCGGACTCAGGGACGTCACCCTGTTCAGCCGTCAGTTCGCCACGGTCATCAACGCCGGCCTGCCGGTTGTCCAGTCGCTGTCGATCCTGCAGAAGCAGGCTGACAAGCAGGGCATGAAGGACGCGCTTAAGAAGGTCCGTGAGGACGTTGAGACCGGCCTGCCGCTTTCGAACGCACTGGCGAAGTTCCCGGGCATCTTCAACAAGCTGTACGTGTACCTGGTCCGGGCCGGTGAGGCTTCAGGTAACCTCGACGGCATCCTGGAGCGGGTCGCCACTTACCAGGAGAAACAGTCGGAGCTGCGCGGCAAGATCAAATCGGCGCTCACCTACCCGGTGGTCGTCCTGGTCATCGCGCTTGCCGTGACGTACTTCCTGCTCACCGGCATCGTGCCGCAGTTCGCCACCATCCTTGACCAGCTCGGTGGCGAGCTTCCGGTCATTACCCAGATACTCATCGCGATCTCGGACTTCCTGCGTTACCAGTGGTGGTTGCTGTTCGGGATCATCGGCCTGGCCGTGTTCGCTTTCATCATGTTCTACCGGACGAACCAGGGACGGCACGTGATCGACCGGCTCGCCCTGCGCCTGCCGGTGTTCGGTCCGCTGATCCAGAAGAGCGCCATCGCCAGCTTCAGCAACACGTTCGGCCTCCTGCTCAGGAGCGGTGTGAACATCATCGAATCGATCGACATCACCAAGGGTACGGCCGGCAACATCATCGTCGAGGACGTGCTCGAGGAGACCAAGGAAGCGGTTCAGCGTGGTGAGCAGATCAGCAACACCCTGACCCGTTACCCCAACGTGTTCCCGCCGCTGGTCAGCAGCATGATCGCCATCGGTGAGGAAACCGGTGCGGTTGACAACATGCTCGAGAAGATCGCCCAGTTCTACGAGCGCGAGGTCGACGAGGCCGTCAGCAGCCTCACCGCGGCACTCGAACCGATGCTGATCGTGTTCCTTGGTGTGATCGTGGGCTTCATCGTCGCCGGTATGTTCCTGCCGATGTTCTCCATCATCGGTACGCTCAGCGGCTGATCTCCAGGGTCAGGATTTTCAGGGCGTTCTTGTCTGTATCGCATATGGATCGACAGCTGCTGATTCTGTAGCGCCAGATGCCGCTGTATTCGCCGGTCAGGTTCTTGCCACGAACTGTGGGGTCATCGAGTGCTGCCATGGCCTCGAGGTAATCGACTGTGCGACCTGCTTCGGTGCGATCCAGTTGTCGCATCCTCCTGACAGTCCGCTGCACTCGTTTGGCATGTAATTACGGGCAACAGCCGTCACCTGTGACCTGCAGCACTCTCCGTCCGCCCTGCCGGCGCTACTGTCTGGGAAGGAGGCGACTATGGCACAGGCAACCGCAACCAGCAAGAACGGCAAGACAGGAACCGCCCGTAAGTCTGGCGGCAAGAGCAAGGCAGCAGCGCAGAGTCCGGCTGTCAGGTTCAACACGGCACTGGATCTGACCACCGGTGAACGCAGCGACCTGATCGCCCGGCTGCAGCAGCACATGGCCGACAACGAAGACCTGTACTCACAGGCTAAGTTCGCGCACTGGAACGTCAAGGGCGAGAACTTCTGGTCACTGCACCGCCTGTTCGATGAGGTGGCCGACATGGTTCATCCGTTCACCGACACGCTCGCAGAACGGATCAGCCTGCTCGGCGGCGTTGCCAGGGGAACCGTACGCCAGACGGCTGCAGCCACGAGCCTGGAGGAGATGCCTGACGGCAAGTTCGACGGCCACACCCTTCTGCGGGAACTGCAGGCCAGGTTCGCGGAACATGCTGACAACAGCAGAAAGCATGCTGAGGCATCGGCCGAGGCCGACCCGACCACAGAAGACCTGTTCATCGAGATATCCCGGGCTGTGGATCAGGCTCTGTACTTCATCGAAGCGCACCTGCAGCGGGACTGACGACGCTTACTTCGCAGGTGGCGGCTTGACGGTCGGCAGGCCCCAGCGCTTGCGGATCGCGAATATGCGCAGGCCGAACACCACGCTGGCGCCTACCAGGTTGCCAAGGATGTCCGGCAGGTCGAGGATGTTGCCGGCCGCCACGACCGCGGAGCCCGCCAGTGCGGCCATCGCATACAGCTCCGAGCGCAGCACCAGCGGGATGCGGTTGAGCAGCAGGTCGCGGGTGATGCCGCCGCCGATGCCGCTCAGCATCCCCAGCAGTGCCGCGCTGAGTGGGTTAAGGCCATAGAACAGCGCTTTCTCCGTGCCTATCACAGCGAACATCGCCAGGCCGGCCGCGTCGAATATCTGCACCGGGCTGCGCAGTTTCTGAACCTGGCCGAAGAACCTGAAAGTAAGCACGCCAGCGGCGATGGACACGGCGACGTAACGCCAGTCCGCTATCGAGTTGGGTGGGACCGCACCGAGCAGTACGTCCCTGGTGATGCCGCCGAAGTTGCCGGCGACGAAGGCCAGCACGATGATCCCGAACAGGTCCAGCCGTTTCTGGCCGGCAGCTGCCGCACCGGCAACCGCGAACACGAACGTGCCGAGCAGGTCCAGGATCAGTACGAGAGTGGCGGTCATCGCCCCAGTCTACGCACGAAGACCGGGGCGAACCGGTTCAGCTCACAGGCACAGGCCCTCTTCACCCGTTCCCCTGCGGCACTCGAAGGCTGTGGCAGGGATGACCATGGCGTCCGAACCGGCCGACATGACCACGAGCCGGTGCCAGATGGCAGCGACGGAATCGTCGGCCAGCGCCCCGACCTGCAGCGCTGCTTCGGTGAGCAGGTCCTGACCGAGGCCGGTCTCGATTATGACGGTGGCGATGTGAACCGGCTCTGAATCCGCCTGCCAGGCAGCTTCATGTGCAAATGCGTCGAACGCCGCTTCCTGCACCAGCAGGCCGAGCAGTACTTCCGGCTGGAACAGCTCTGTTGCAGCCGCATCTTCGAGCGGGTCTGACCACTGCCAGTCGGTCAGTCCGTCCAGGAGGGGAGCGGTCTGCAGGCAGTCAGCGAGCGGGCAGTCACCGGGCAGGGCCGGCTCCTGGCGGACAGCCGCCACGGTCCACGAGTTCATGCCCATGACCTGCTGCATGACCAGCCGCCAGCTGACGTGGGCACCCGGGCCGAACTCAGCGAGGTCCGCCACGTGGTCAGCTCCGCTGGCTTCCGTCAGTTCGGCATGGATGGCTTCAGCAAGGTTGTACCGTTGCAGCTCCACCAGCAGCACCGGTACCGGGTCGGCGGCAGGCGGCGATGGCACCGTGATGATCTGTACCTGCAGCACGTAGCGTGCCCGGCTGGCAGCACCTTCAACCAGCTGCAGTGAACGCACGGCCCGTTCGAGCGGGTCCAGCTGTCCGCTTGCTGTGAACACTGTTCCGGATGGGGGCAGGGAAGCCTCCAGCTCGAGTTCGAGGAGGTCAGTATCCACGGGTTCGAAGCCCGCAACGTTCAGGAAGCTGCCGGCGACCGAGTCAGGTGACAACGGATCTGCGGCGCTGGTGAGTGAGCAGGCAGTCAGGATCAGCACGAGCAGGGCAGTCAGTCTGTTCATGGCCTCACCCTAGCCCACTGCCGTCAATCCGGCGTCAATGCGGCACCCGGCAGCGGCAGTATAAAATGCGTCTCACATGGAGTTCCCGAAGCTGCACCTGTTCGGGCTGCCGCGACTTGAGTGGGATGGTCAGTTTCAGCAGCTGGCGGTGAACACACCGGTGTCACTGCTCATCAGGCTCGCCGTGGCGTCTGACTGGCTGCCCCGGCAGCAGCTGGCCTGGCTGTACCGGCCGGACTCCGACGAGGAGGACGCGCTTCGCTACCTGCGGCTCCAGCTGCACCGGGCCCAGCAGTACCCCTGGGCCGCCGGACTGGAGGTGGAACGGGACAGGCTGCGCTGGCAGGCAGAGACCGACCTGGCTGAGTTCCGTGCCGCTGTCACCCTCGGTGACTGGCCCTCAGCCCTGGTTCTGGCAGGTGCACCACTGCTGGCCGGTCAGTATCCGAAGGGCCAGGAAGAGTTCGGCGAGTGGCTGAGCGAGGAGCAGGCTCAGACAGACCGGGACCTGCGCCAGGCCCTGCTGCAGCAGGCGGCCGTGCTGGAGAAAGAGGGTGGTTATGCCGAGGCTGCCTCACTGTGCCGGCGAGCCCTGCAGCTGAACGAACTCGATGAAGAGGCGGTATCGGTCCTGCTTCGCAGCCTGGCGCTGGCCGGACAGCGGGACGAGGCGCTGCGCGTGTACCACGGGTTCAGGGAGCTGCTGCACAGCGAACTGAACATGCTGCCCTCAGACGGCACGACTGAACTTGCCGCACTGATCGAGCGGGGCGGACTGCCGGGAACGCTGCGGGAGGTGAAGGTCGGGCCTCGTCTCCCCAGGGCCGCTACCGGTTTCATCGGCAGGGCCGAGGAGCTGGCTCAGCTGAAAGCACTGCTCAGCGCCCCGGACTGCAGGCTGCTCAGCCTCATCGGCATCGGCGGCAGTGGCAAGACCCGGCTGGCCCTCGCCCTGGCCGAACAGAGCGGAGCGGAGTTCAGGGACGGCCACGTGTTCGTCCCACTGCTGCTGGCACACGATGCCGAAGCCGCAGTCCGCGAGATCGCTGCGGCTGTCGGTTCTGCAGCCGGCAACAGCCTGGAGCTGGCGGCCAGCATCGGTGACAGTCACCAGTTGCTCATCCTTGACAACTGTGAACAGGTAGAGGGCCTGACCGGCCTGCTTGAGACACTGCTCAGTCACTGTCCTGAACTGCGCATCCTGGTCACCTCACGCCGCCGGCCTGAACTGAGCGGAGGCTGGACGTATGACCTGACCGGACTGACGACCTGGCGCTCGTCTGACGGCGAATCAGAAGCGTTTCAGCTGTTCGAAGCTGCAGCCCGGCGCGTCGCTGCCGGCCTGTCGTTCACAGCCGCGGATACCGAGGAAGTCCGGCGCATCACCCAGCTGGTACAGGGGTTGCCGCTGGCGCTGGAGCTCGCAGCCAGCTGGCTGAGGCTGATGCCGGTCCGCTCGATCCGTGAGAGCCTGGAACGGGACCTGGAGCTGCTGGAGACGGACCAGCCTGACCTTGAGCCACGGCACCGCAGCCTGAGTGCAGTGCTGGAACGGACCTGGCACGACCTCGAACCGTTCGCGGCCGAAGCACTCATGCGGTTCGTAAGCTTCAGCGGCAGTGCCGGTCTGGCCGCCACCCAGGTGGTGACCGGCCTCAGCCTGCCGCGCCTGCTCAGCCTGGTCAACCAGGCGCTGCTCATCCGGGACGACCAGGGCCGGATCCACATCCATCCGCTGCTGGCCCGTTTCAGCCTGAACCGCCGGGCAGCCCGGCCGGAGCTCGCCGCAGCAGCCGACGCTGCACATACGGACTGGTACTTCCGGCTGCTCAGTGAGCGGCCGCGCGGCACTGCTGATGAACGCCTCGCAGCTGACCTGGAACCTGAGATCAGCAACATCGAAACCGCCTGGTTCAGGCTGTTGGCTGCGGGTGACACGGACAGGCTGCTGCTGATGGCTGATGTCCTGTTCGCTTTCTACAGCGTCCACGGTCAGGGCACCGAACTGCAGCAGCGGAGCCTGGCGCTGCTGCCCGCAGACCGTGCGCCGCTGCTGCGCTGCCGCATCCTGCTCGCCTTGTCGGCCCTCCTCAGGGAACGTGCTGCGCCCGCAGCTGCACTGGAGCACGCCACGGAAGCGCTGGAACTGGTGCAGAAGTACGGACTCACCGACCTGACCGGAGTGGCCCACCGTCACCTCGGTGACGCCATGCAGATCGCCGGCGATTACAGCGGGGCGCTGGAACAGTACCGGCTGGCTACTGACATGTTCGAGGCTGCTGACGACAGCCGCGAGCTGGCCAACGCCCTCAACTCCCTGGGCAGCCTGGAGGCAGCGCGGGAGAACTATGCCGCTGCGGCCGGTTACTTCCAGCGGTGCAGCCGCCTGTTCGCGCAGCTTGAGGACGTACTCAACCACGCCATCGCGCTGAACAACCTGGGCTACCTGGAGGACGTGCAGGGCAACACCGACGCCGCAGCCGCGCTTTACGAAGACTGCCTGGCAGCGTTCACCCGCGTCGGCTTCACCCGCGGGGCCGCCGCCGTACACAACAACCTGGTCGTCCTGTACGGCACGCTGGGCCGCATGGACGAAGCGGAACAGGCCGGACTGGCCAGCCTGGCGCTCAAACAGGAGATGGGTGACGATCAGGGGCGCATCATCACCCTGAAGAACCTGGCGGACCTGACGCTCAAGCGGGGGCGGCTGGAGCAGGCCCGCATGCGTTACCTGGAGGCTCTGCGTCTGGCCAGCAGCCTCGGTGCACTGCCCGGACTGCTTAAGGTGCTGCCCGGTTTCTGCCGCACCCTGCGTGGTACCGGCGAGGCCGAGCGTGCCAGTGAACTCGCTCAGGCGCTCCTCGGCCATCCGCTGCTCAGCGACAGTGAGAAGCGGGCCGTGGCACAGGACTGGCCGGAGCTGGACAGCGGGATCGCCCCGGACCCTGAACGGCTGGAACAGGTGCTGAAACAGTACCTGCCAGCTGAAACGCCACTGCAACGGGCCGCCGACTAAGCTGCGGCATGACGGTCGCAGACACGAGCAGGAACCTGCTGCTGCAGGTGTCCACCGGCGCCGGCTGGTACCTGGTGCGTGTCAGGGACCTGACCCGGGGCACCACCCACGACTACTCTGAACTGGCAGATGTCATGCAGCTGCTGAGTGAGCTGACCTCTGCTTCGGAGCACCCGGAGGACGAAGGACAGCAGCCTGAGTGACGCTCAGTCGCTGCTGACTGTTACCCGGACCGGTGCCGACACCAGCCAGTAACCGCTGCTGTCGTCCAGCGGCTGCCAGTGACGCATGAAGACCCAGCCGGTGCCGGCCGTAACGGCCCGCACTCCGGTGCTGTCTGCAGTCAGGCAGCCACCGGCATCGAGCAGTACGACTTCAGCAGTCACCTGCCGCGACCCGCTGAAGGCGTGGACCTCGGCCTGAAACGTGACGGCCGCGCCGGCGCCGACCGTGAGTTCAGCCGGAGCTTTCAGCCGGCGTGCCCAGTCTGTCGTCCAGTGCGCAAAGTTGGTGGTTATGCCACCGAAACCCCACAGGTACGCCTGCGCGAACAGCGCCGGGTCGTTCACGGTCCACGGCCACACGCTCAGGCCACGGTGCCGGGCGGCCTTCAGGAACCCGGGGCCGACGCCCATGAAGAACGGGTTGTACGTGCTGCTCAGCGGCTGCACCATGCTGAAGACAGTCTGCAGGCTGCCCAGAGGATCCGTCTCATCCACCTGGCCGCCGCTCAGGAACCCGGCCGGGATGCCGGGCAGCAGCGCACGGATGCGTTCCAGCTGATCCGGGTGGAAGCTGATGACCACGGCCTGGCCCACTGTGTCCGTCTCCTGCAGCAGTGCGGCCAGCGGTTCTGCGACCGCTTCATCAGCCGTCTTGATCTCGATGACGTGCACCACGTCCTGCCCCCGGAACTGTTCCAGGAACTGCCGCAGGCTAGGGAGTCGTTCATCCGGGTAATCTTCCGGGAACTGCCGGTTCGCCCTGACAGTTGCCAGCTCCGCCAGGCTGTGGTCGGCAAGTGCGCCGCTGCCATCAGTGGTCCGCTCCAGGGTGTCGTCGTGATGGATCACCACGTAGCCGTCGCGGGTCAGATGGATGTCGTTCTCGATCAGGTCGGCCCCGTAGCGGTGAGCCAGACGCGCCCCCGCCAGCGTGTTCTCGGGGGCCAGGGCAGGAAGTCCCCGGTGGGCGATGGTGAACGGTCTGCGCAGCAGCACCGGCCCGTCCGGGCCGAGTACCTCCTCCAGCAGGTGCAGGTACGTCGCAGGTGCGCTGCTCACGATGCCGCCGGCGCCGCGCACCAGCAGCCGGAACGCGCTTACGGTGGATGGGGCAGCGTCTTCGTCAGCCAGCCAGACCGTGACGAACAGGCGTTGCAGCTGTTCCAGCGAGTCCGTGGTGACATCGGTGGCCCTGAGCAGTGCCACCCGGGCACCGGCCGCGTGGGTGCGCCAGCTCGCTTCCGCAGCTGGCAGCGGGCCGGCGGCACGCAGGTCCAGGATGGCCTGCAACTCCGGCTGGCCGCTGCGCAGCGACCGCAGCAGGTCGGCGTCGTCGGACACGACGAACAGTTCCCGCGGCTGCTCCAGTCCCTGCAGCGCCTGCCCCAGTCCTGCCGCAGAAGTGCCCGCAGCCGGGACAAGAGCGGGGATTATCCCAGACGGGATCTCACCGAGCGCTGCCTGGAGCGACGCTGCCGTGACGCCATGCTCCAGTGGCACAAGCACAACGGACGGCTGCGCGGGTCCGGCCGGCAGCGTCCCGGGGCTGCCGGCGATCACGACCGGCGGTGCCGCGACACCCGTCTGCGGTTCGTAAACCTCAGTAAGTGACATGGTCACCGGAGCACCTCCGGATGGGGAACCGTGACAGCCAGTACCTCCTGGCTCGCTTCATGTGCCGCTACGGCCAGGAAGCCCGGGGCCGGACCGGTCAGCGAGTAACCGCCGCCGGCAGCTCCGTCCGCCGCGAAGATGGCTGACTGGCCATAGAAATCCACGTCCCAGAGCGGACCGTTCAGCATAGGGTTCACTGCGTAACTGAAATGCCCCTGCCCGGCCGTACGTGCCTGCGCCGAGCGCAGCCAGTCCTCCTGCTGCCACTGTGACCACGGTGCCGGGTTCGCTGACGGCTGGACCAGGATCTGGGCGCCCTGCGCGGTCAGCTGCCCGACCACTTCCTCGCTGAAGGCATCCAGACAGATGGCGATGCCGATCCTGCCGACCGCAGTGTCGAACACCTGCAGCTGCTCCACGCTGCCCGGCGTCAGGTTGAGGGCAGCTTCGGCTTCAAGCTCGATGAGTTCGACCTTGTCCTGCCGGCCCACGACGCTGCCGTCAGGTGCGAACAGGTAGGAGGAGTTGTACACGCGGTGCTCGAGCGGCCCTTGTTCCCACAGCACCACGCCGTCCTGGATCTCATAGGGAGGCAGGATGACCGAGCCGGCGACCAGCCACACCCCGTGCTCGCGTGCCGCCTGCGAGAACACCGCGAAGTAAGTGCTGGCGATGTCGCGGTGGCGGTGCAGGAACAGGGCCGGCACCCAGGACTGGCGCCGCACCAGGCTCGTCCAGGCGAGCGGTACGACGTTCGACCTGACCGCCCGGCCGATGGCTTCCTCGATGGAAGTGAGTCCGGCCAGCCGGTCCTGCATGCCCTGGACGACAAGCATGAGCCCGACGTCCTCGGGGAACGTCACCAGAGCGGGCACAGCCGGATCAAGCTGCGCGGCGACCTCAGTCATGCGGGCCCGGATGCTGGCCTCGAACGCCTCCTCGGTCCAGTAGTTATCCAGGTTGAGGGTGAGCTGCACGGCCACCAGCTGGATGTCGTTTACGGCTGGCTCCACTGCAGACTGGGCTGAGGCCGTCATCCCCAGCGCAACAAGCCCCGGCAGCAGCAGCCGGCACAGCAGCGGACGGGACGCGCACCGCAGAAGTTCATGAGACATGGCATCATTGTTACCCTTCCTGACGTCGGTGAGGCGTAACAGTCAGCATGAATATCGGCCATGCCGGCCTGCCGTTAATGTAATCTGTGGCAACATCCAACGTGCGGGGGCAGTTCACTGCGGTCTCACCGGGTCGCTGAACGCCGGACCAGGACCGGTCAGGGACAATCTGTCCGACTCCGCAAACACACTGCAGCAGGGGAGATGATAATGGAAACAATCTTACCGATCATCATTCAGATAGTCGCCGGCATCATCGGCGGCAACGCCGCCGGATCAGGAATGAAAGGCAAGTCACTCGGCGGCAGCGGCAACACGATCGCCGGCGCCCTGGGCGGCCTCGGCCTGGGCCAGCTGCTGCCCATGCTCGGCCTGGGTGACGGAGCCAGCGCCACTGATCTCTCCTCGATCCTCACCGACGTCGTTGGCGGCGGTGCCGGCGGTGCCATCCTGACCGCCATCGCAGGGATGCTCTTCAAGGGCAACAAGTCCTGAGCTGAAACTGATTACGGTCAGTCCGTGAGTGCGTGCCCCCGGCGGAGTATGGGGGCGCGCACTTTCGTCATGGCCGCGTTTACAATGCGGCGGGCCGGCCTGCCGGCTGAATACCATTTCGGCTTCCCGCCGGGTCAGGACAACCATTGAACCGCACCCTGTTGACAGGACTGTTGCTGGCTGTGATCTCTTCAGCAGCGTTCGGCACGTCCGGCGCGCTGGCGAAAGGCCTGCTGGCAGCCGGCTGGACCCCCGCGGCCGCAGTTACGTGGCGGGTCGCGATCGGAGCTGTCATCCTGGCAGTACCGGCGCTGCTGGCGATGCGGGGCCGCTGGCGGCTGCTGCGTACCGGCTGGCCGACCGTCGTTCTGTTCGGAGTCATCGCGGTTGCCAGCTGTCAGCTCGCCTACTTCCTGGCGGTCGAACGCCTCGAGGTCGCGATCGCGCTGCTGCTCGAGTACTGCGGTGTGATCCTGGTGGTCGGCTGGCTGTGGATCCGCCACGGGCAGCGGCCTCAGCCTCTCACCATCTTCGGGACCGCCATCGCTGTCGCCGGTCTGGTGCTCGTGCTGGACGTGTTCGGCGCCGTTCAGATCGACCCGATCGGCGTGATGTGGGGATTGCTGGCAGCTGCCGGACTCGCCACTTACTTCGTCGTCTCGGCAGATGACAGTCACGGCCTGCCACCGATAGCACTGGCGGCGGGCGGCCTGGTCACCGGAACCGTGGTCCTGCTGCTGGCCGGAGCCATCGGTGTGGTGCCGCTGGAGTGGAACACTTCTGACGTGATCCTTTCGGGCATGAGCGTGCCCTGGTGGCTGGACGTGGGCCTGCTTGGCGTCGTTGCTGCGGCGCTTGCTTACCTGACGGGTGTGGCAGGCACCAGACGCCTGGGCCCGAAACTGGCCTCGTTCGTGGGACTGTCAGAAGTGCTGTTCGCTGTGCTGTGGGCATGGCTCCTGCTGAGCGAACTGCCTACCGGACTGCAGCTGGCCGGTGGCCTGCTGATCCTGGCCGGAGTGGCTGTCGTGCGGCTGGATGAAGCACGGCGTGGCACCCCCGTGACACCGGCTGCCGCCAGCGACTGACGCTCAGGCGCGCAGGAGGCGCAGGGCGTTGAGGATGACGAGGAACACCGACGCCTGGTGGATGAGCATGCCGCCGGCCATGTGCACCTGACCTGCCACCACGCCGGCCAGCAGTCCCAGTACCGTCACCAGGGCGATGACCGTGTTCTGCCGTATGTTCGCCACGGTCAGGCGGGCCAGGCGGATCGCCTCCGGCAGCTTCAGCAGGTCGTCGGTCATCAGCGCTATGTCGGCTGTCTCGATCGCCATGTCGGTGCCCGCTGCACCCATCGCGATGCCCACGTCGGCGGCGGCCAGCGCCGGGGCGTCGTTAATGCCATCACCGACCATCGCCACCACACCGCCGTGCTGCTGCAGCATGCGGATCCGCTCCAGCTTCTCCTCGGGCAGCAGGCCGGCGTGCACCTCGCTGATGCCGGCCGCTTCCGCGACCGTCCGGGCGGCCTGTTCGTTGTCACCCGTCAGCATCACCAGCCTGCGGACGCCTGCCTGACAGAGCCGTTCAGTGGCCAGCCGGGTCGTGCTGCGCAGTTCGTCCTCCACACCAAGCAGCCCCAGCAGCTGGCCGTCCCGGGCAACAGCCATGACGGTCTGACCGAGTTGCTGCAGCCGGGTCAGTTCCGCGCGTACTGCTGCCGGAACCGGAACGCCCCGTTCCGCCACGAACGTTAGCCGCCCCACCAGCACTTCCCGGCCAGCCACCAGCGCGCTTATCCCCTTGCCCGTCACAGCAGTGAACTTTTCAGGGAAAGGCAGCTCAGCTCCGGTGGCAGCCGCTGTGATGGTCCGGGCCAGCGGGTGCTCTGACGCCTGTTCGGCAGCAGCTGCCCAGTGCACCACTTCAGTCGGCGGCACGGAGCCGACCGGGACGACAGTCGTGAGTGCCGGCTCACCCCGGGTGAGCGTGCCGGTCTTGTCGAACGCGACCGTGTTTATGCGGGCGGCCCGCTCCAGGTGTTCACCACCCCTGATCAGGATGCCCTTGCGGGCAGCGCGGCCCAGGCCCGCGACGACCGCGACCGGGGCAGAGATGACCAGGGCACCGGGGCAGCTGATGACGAGCATGGTCAGCGCCAGGTGCAGGTCCCCGCTCAGCGCCCACAGAGCTGCGCTGACGACCAGCATCGCCGGGGTGTACCAGGCCGCGAACCGTTCGATGAAACTCTGGGCCGGCGCCTTCGCTTCCTGTGCTTCCTCGACCCGCCTGACGATCCTGGCCAGGGCAGTGCCGGCACCGACGCCGGTCGCCCGCACCTGCAGCAGCCCGTCCTGGTTCACGGTGCCGGCGAACACCATGCTGCCCGGGCCCTTCACGGCGGGAAGCGGTTCACCGGTGATGGCGGCTTCACTGACCGTGGACGAGCCATCTGTGACCTCGCCGTCGACGGCCAGGCGCATGCCCGGCCGGACGATGACGGTCTCGTCCTGACGGACTTCCCACGGAGAGACCTCGGTCACCGTGCCGTCACGGATGACCAGCGCGAGATCCGGTGTCAGCTCCATCAGCTCAGCCAGGGCACGCCTGGTCGCCTGCAGGGTCCGGGCTTCCAGCCAGGCTCCCAGCGTGAACAGGAACGTCACTGCAGCGGCTTCCCAGACCTCGCCTATGAATATGGCTCCGACTGCGGCGATGGTGACCAGCAGCTCGATGCTCACCTGGCGGCTGGCCAGGCTGCGGACCGCAGTCGTCGCGATCCGCGCCCCGGCAGTGACGCTGGCCAGCACCAGCAGGGCACGGCCAGCGGATTCCAGGTCGGCCAGGTACCAGAGGGCCAGGCCGGCGACGATCAGGCTGCCACTGACGATCACGGACTGCAGCCGGCGCCGGGCAGGCGTGAGCTGCCTGCCCGGAAGCCGGTTCAGCAACTCGCGCAACCCCGCGGCAACAGGCTCAGAACGGTGCTGGGCTGCTCTCATAGCCGAGCTCCCTGACCTTGGCCACCAGTGCGCTGACAGGCGCAGCCTCGGCGTCGTGATTTACCTCGATGCGGCCGGTGCTGAAATGAACCGTCACCGTACTGACGCCGCTCAGCTTCAGCAGGTTCGTTTCGATCTTCTTCACACAGGACGGGCAGCTGAAATCGTTGCTTCTGAGTATGGTCTGCATGGCGGGTACTTCCTTTCCTGCTCTGATTATCGGAAAGTCAGTACCCGGCTTCCTTGATGCAGCTCAAGTTGCTGCAGCCGCCTGCAGACCGGCCAGGTCGGTTATGGCGATCCAGCGGCGGCCGCTGGTGATCACACCCTGGCGGCGCCACTGGCTCAGGCTGCGGCTGACAGTTTCGATCGTCGTTCCCGTCAGGGCAGCCAGGTCCTGCTGCGGCAGCGGCAGCTGCAGGAGCAGGCCTTCCGCCGATTCTTCACCGTGCCGTTCCGCCAGGCGCAGGAGGGTCCGGGCGATGCGCTGTTCAGCGGTCGCTGAACTAAGGCCGCTGATCGCTTCACGGGCCTCTTCCAGCCGGGCGCCGGCGAACTCAAGCACCCTGAGCGCCAGGCCGGGCAGCCGTTCCAGCAGGCGCTGGAACTCACTGCTGTCGATGCGGAGCAGGCAGCAGTCGCTGTGCGCCTGGGCACCTTCCTGGTGGGTCGTGTTTCCGATCGCGGCGAGAGCGCCCACCAGGTCACCGGCTGAGGCCAGGCCGAACAGTATCTCACGCCCGTCCGGGGCGTACTGCAGCAGTTTCACCTGTCCGGCAGCGATGACGAACATGTCCAGAGCCGGTGCGCCCGGCTGGTGGATGAACTCACCCGCCTGGTAGTGGACTTCACGGAAACGGCTGTTCACCTGCTCCAGGTCCACTTCCGACAGGTGGGCGAAGAAGGTGGTCTGGCCCAGCAGTTCGAAGCGCCGTTCCGTTGAGCAGTGGGCCAGTTCCCCGCTGATATCGCGGAGGGGAGACGAGCGGCGTGCAGCGCTCATGGCCGGATCACAGGACAGGCTCGCGCCGGGAGACGGGCCACAGCAGAGCAGCGGCGGCTACCACCACCGGACCGCAACTCGTCCAGGCCGCGACCCGCAATGTCCACAGGCCCGTCCAGGCGCCTGGCCAGATGCCACTGACCGGCAACAGCGCTGCGACCATGACCAGCACGGCGACACTGAACAGTGCAGGCAGCCTGAACCAGTCTGGCGACCATGCGGTCCGGACCGCTGCCAGCAGGCCGATGCTGACCGCGCCCAGCAGGAAGGCATGCAGGTAGAAGACGTTCAGGGCGGCAGCGTCGCTCAGGGCGGCCAGGGCCGGAACCGCCAGCAGTACATCGAACACGCCCTTCAGCGCCAGCAGGGCCATCGACAGGTGCCACGCCCCGGGCCGCAGGCCGTTCAGTGAGCGCCACACCGGCAGCAGCAGCGCCAGCAGGGCGAGGCCGCCTGCGGCACTGCCTGCATACACCAGCACCTCCAGGCCGGTGCTGCCGGTCTTGACGAACACATCAGCCAGGCAGCGCACGGTAAGAGCGGCCGGCAGCAGCCACACGGCGGTCCGTGCCAGCCGGCCCGGTCTTACATCAGGCAACAGCCGCCAGGCCAGGCCCAGGACTGCGAGCCCGAACCAGCCCTCTGCGAACACCTCGAGGAACAGGAACGCCAGCGCGTTGATCAGCACCGGGCCACCACCGGTCACCCCGACGACAGCCAGTGCCAGGACGCTCAGTGAGGCAAGCAGCAGCATGAGGGTGGCAGCGGTGAACAGGCTGCTGCGCGCTGCCGGGGGGCGCCTGCGGTCGCGCAGCAGGTACATTCCTGTGAAGGTGAACCAGGCTATGCCGCACAGGAAAGACACCATCATCGAGACCGGCAGCTCGCGTCCGGCCACCGGCATGAGCCGGTAGCCGCTCAGCAGGAACGGCACGTACGAAGCGGCAGCAGTGAGGAGCGTCCACAGGAGCAGTCCGCGTACTGCCCGGGAGCCGCGGTCACCCTGAAGCTGCAGCAGCAGGAGCATCAGCACCGGCGTCGCCCAGCCGAAGAACATGAGGTGGGAATGGGCGTGGCGGACATCGACGAAGTGCAGGCCGGACGGCAGGCCATGCAGGGACGAGAAACGCAGCAGAACACCGGTGGCGGCGGCCAGCACGAACAGCGCCAGTGCAGTGCGCCAGACTCCAAGGCTGAAGCGGTCCGGCTGCGTCTGTGATGTGGGCACCATGTCCTGAGCTTACGCCTGCTGAACGACTTCTGTGAGGGAGATAAGTCCGTGGGGGAGCCGAGCAAGTATAGTGAGCCACGTGGCCGACCCCAGGGAACTCATCGCCAACAACCGCGCCTGGGCAGCCAGGATGCTTAACGAGGACGGCGGTTTCTTCCGCCGCCTGGGCAGCCAGCAGGCCCCCAAGTACCTGTGGATCGGCTGTGCTGATTCACGCGTGTCAGCCAACGTGATCACCGGGCTCGATCCCGGTGAGGTGTTCGTGCACCGGAACGTTGCGAACGTCGTACCCCACACGGACCTGAACGTGCTGAGCGTCCTCGAGTACGCCGTCAGTGTGCTCAAGGTCGAACACATCATCGTCTGCGGTCACTACGGCTGCGGTGGAATCGAGGCGGCCCTTGACCTCAAGCCCCACGGCCTGCTCGACAGCTGGCTGCGGCACATCAAGGACGTGGCGGTCCGGCACGAAGAGGAGCTCGCCGGTTACCTCGACCGCCGCCTGCGGGCAGCGCGGCTGAGTGAACTTAACGCGGTGGAGCAGGCCCGGAACGTCTGCTCGACCTCGGTCGTGCAGGAAGCCTGGAACGAAGGGCAGGACCTCACGGTGCATGCCTGGATATACGGCATCAGCGATGGCCTGATCCGCGACCTGCATTTCCGGGTGTCCGGCCCGGACGATCTCGCCCCCGCCTACCGGCTGTCACTGGGCGAGCCGACCGAACCGGTCACCAACTGACAGGAGGGGGCGGCCATTCAGGCCGCCCCCTCCGCTTCATCCGGACCGTGGCTCAGTCAGCCGGGTTCAGGTAAACGTCATCGAGGCGCAGGCTGAACTCACCGGGCGTGCCGCTGGTGATGATTATCGCGTTGACGCCACTGACGTCACAGCCGCCGACTTCACGCAGGTCGACCGATACGGTCTGCCAGTCCGCACTCACAGGGAAACCGGCCTCAACGACAGCCTGACCAAGGTTGGAGCAGTACAGCTGAACCCGGTAATCGCCGGGCGTACCGCTCGCCTGGAAGCTCAGGACCGGCACGGCTGACAGGTCAGCCGGAGCGAACGGCACGGCGGCCGGCATGAACATCGCACCGCTCCACGGGAACGGGAACGCTTCACCGACCGAGCCGTCGACCTGAAGCGCGAAGCCGCTCTCAGCAGCACCGCCTTCAGTCACCGAGATCACCGCCCGTGAATCGCCACCGGCCGCACTGTCATCGGTGGCAGCCCAGGGCTGTCCGAAATCTGCCAGCGCCTGACCGGTCTCGAAGTCACTGATCAGCACTGGCGCGTCGCCGCTCAGCTGCTCCGCCTGTTCGGCTGCGGCTGCCCGGCCGGCTTCAGCACCGGCCAGCCAGCCTGCACGGTCAGCCGGCTCGCCGTCTTTCCAGACACCGATGATGCGGCGGGTCGCCAGTATGTCAGTCACGGGGTCGCCTTCGACGAGCAGCAGGTCAGCTCGCAGTCCTTCGCGGATGAAGCCGCGGTCGGTCAGGCCGAACAGCTCAGCGGTTGCCGACGTCGCCGCCGCGAGTGCCTCGGCCGGGCTGAGGCCGGCTTCGACCAGCAGTTCGAGTTCACGGTGCAGGCTCGCCCCGTAGGTGGTGCCGGGGTTCATCGCGTCGGTGCCCGCCAGGACCGGTACGCCAGCCTCATGAAGCAGACGCACGGACTCCAGGCCTGCGGCCGCGCTCAGCTGCGGGAAGCCCGCGAACGGCTGGCTCAGGTTCTGCAGGTCCAGCGGCAGCAGGTACGGCTGCAGGTACGGATCTTCCATGGTCGCCGTATCGGGCGTGCCTTCCGGCAGGCTCTGGAACACCGTCAGGGTAGGTACGACGAACAGGCCGGCCGTGGCGGCAGCTTCAACGAAGCTGGCGTCAGCGACCTCATCAGTGAATATGTGGGCCAGACCGTCAGTTCCGGCTTCCAGAGCTGCACGGGCGGCTTCCAGCGTCTGCACGTGCGTCAGCACCAGCAGGCCCTCAGCGTGGGCGGCTGCTGTAACGGCGGCTGCGAGTTCCTGGTCGAGTGACGGGATCTCGTAGCCCATCTCCTCGCCGGTCTCGATTACCACCTTGATGTAATCGGAGCCTTCTGCCAGGCGCTCAGCGACCCAGTCAGGAGCCTGAGCCGGATCGGTCAGGCCGGCGACTTCGACGCCGAACTGGGTGCCGTGGCCGTGGGGCGCCGTGGCCAGCACGCCCGCGGAGAACAGGTCTGCCCGGTACGAAGCCGTGCCGGCTTCCTGCTCGGCGCGCATGGCGCTGGCGAAGCCGGGGACCGTGAACATGTCCAGGACAGTGGTGACGCCGAACACCAGGTTCTGCTCCAGCGCTTCGGGCGTGAATACGTGCTGGTGCGCGTCGATCAGACCTGGCAGCAGCGTCTGGCCGGTGCCGTCGATCACTTCAGCTTCAGCGGGCAGCGGCACATCGGTGCCTACAGCCGTGATGATGCCGTCTTCTACCAGCACGGTGGTTGATTCCAGCAGCTGTTCGCCGTCGAACACGTTCACGTCGGTGAACGCCACGGTACGGGCCAGGGCCGCACCGGACAGCAGCAGGCCCGCTGCCAGGGCCGTTCGCAGGTAACTCATCTTGCCTCCCCCTGTGCGCGACGCAACCGGCCGTGCACAGGGGCACCCTAACAGCGCCGGGGACGAGTTACGTGAGCCGGCCTCTTTACAGGTGGGTCAGCCCGGTCACTTCCAGCACGTCGGCTTCATCGAGTGTTTCCCGGTCGAGCAGCGCGCGGGTCAGCGCTTCCAGTTCGCTGCGGTGCTCCGTCAGCAGGCTGACCGCCGCGTCCCAGCACTCATCGACGATGCGCTTCACTTCGGTGTCCGCCAGGTGGGCGGTCTGTTCACTGAACGGTTTGCCGCCGAGGCCGTAACCGGACTCGCCACCCAGGTAGTTGCCTTCCTGGGACGGGGCCAGGGCGACGGGGCCGACGGCGTCACTCATGCCCCAGCGCATGACCATGCCGCGGGCCATGCGGGTGACCTGCTGGATGTCGTTCTCCGCACCGGTAGTGCGGTCGCCGTAGATGATCTCCTCGGCTGCCCGGCCGCCGAGCGCGCCGATGATACGGCCGCGCAGGTAGTCAGCTGAATAGTTGTAGCGGTCTTCTTCCGGCCGCTGCCAGGTCACACCCAGCGCCTGGCCCCGTGGCGTGATGGTGACACGGCTGACCGGGTCGGCCCCGGGGACGACGATGCCGAGAATCGCGTGACCTGCCTCGTGGTACGCCACCCGCTCCCGGTCTTCGGGTTTGAGGTACAGGCTGCGGGCCGGCCCGAGGATGATCTTCTCGAGGGCGTCGCCGAAGTCCTGCATCGTTACTGCATCTGCGCCCTTGCCGGCGGCCAGCAGGGCAGCTTCGTTGACCAGGTTGCGCAGGTCCGCACCGACCAGGCCCGGTGTGGTGCTGGCCACTGCCGCCAGGTCGACGTCGTCGGCCAGGGGCACGTTGCGGACGTGAACCTTCAGGATCTGCTCGCGGCCGTTCCTGTCCGGCGCCTGTACGGTGACACGGCGGTCGAAACGGCCTGCCCGCAGCAGTGCGGGATCCAGCACGTCAGGGCGGTTGGTCGCAGCGAGTACGACCACGCTCTCGTGACTGCCGAAACCGTCCATCTCGGTCAGTATCTGGTTCAGCGCCTGCTCCTGCTCGCTGTGCGAACCGCTGAAAGTCTGGGCGCCACGGGCCCGGCCGATGGCGTCGAGCTCATCGATGAATATGATCGAAGGGGCAGCCTCGCGGGCCTGTTTGAACAGGTCCCGCACGCGGCTGGCGCCCACGCCGACT
>CAYPKV010000004.1:29700-36178 GCA_964411415.1 uncultured bacterium | reverse complement strand
ACCCGTCGATATTCAGCACCCTGATGCGGGCGACGTCGGTCAGCTCGAAGCACCTGGGCGCGGCAGCGGATGCCCTGGCTGACGTGACGCTCCGCTATCCGGCTGAAGGTGTCGGCAACCTCGAGTTCGACCGGTATCAGCAGGCGACTGATATCGGTTTCACGGTCGCGCTGGAAGCGCTTACTGAATGGCTGGCTGCAGCAGATCCGCTTGACCAGGTGTCACTTCAGTCCTAAACTGAATTCATGAGCGTCTCAACACCACGGCAGCGGGCAGTACTGGCCTGGCTGCGGATGGCCCGCATCGTCAGCCGTACCCAGCGGGAAGCTGGCGAGCGCCTGCGTGACGTCGACCTGAGCAACGCCCAGTTCGACGTGGTCGCTCAGGTCGGGGCCACCGAAGGTCTGACGCAGCAGGAGCTGGCTGAGAAGCTGTTCGTCACCGAAGGCAACGTATGCCAGTTGCTGAACGGGCTCGAGAAGAAAGGGCTCGTCGAGCGCCGCCGTCAGGGGCGCAAGAACCACCTGTTCCTCTCGGCAGAAGGCCGGCAGCTGGCGCAGCGCGCCGTGCCGGCTCACGAGTCATGGCAGGCCGGGCGGCTCGATGTACTTACGGAGGCGGAGCAGGCTGAACTGCTTCGCCTGCTCCGCAAGGTCGACCGGTCCCAGCGTCATCAGTCAGCCAGCGACGCGTAGCTCAGGTCAACGAATAACGGTCCCTGTACGTACGGACCGGCCGCGTAAGGGTCGAACACCACGGTCACCCCGTCCGTTCCCAGCACGAACACTTCCAGCAGCCACAGTTGTTCCGCAGTGAGTTCGCCGCTGAGCACCCATTCCGCACCCTGCTCAGTCAGGTCAGCTATGACGAGCTCGCGAACCCGCGTCTCGTCGCAGGCCCAGCCGAGCGCTGCTGCGGCGTCGCACAGCCGGGCGACTTCGGTCCAGCCGCCGTTGCCGTCACTGACCAGGTTGTGACTTGCGCGGAAGCTGTTCGGGTGGGCGCCGCCGGTGTACACGTAGGTCGTCTTCAGGGCACTGATCACCTCCTGGGACAGCGCCAGTACGGTCACGTCTTCCTCGAACGACCAGATGTTGCGTGGTTCAGCCGGACCGGATGCCCGCTGCTCCAGGCCCTCCTGCCAGATGCGGCCCACATCGAGACCGTCGAACAGCAGTACGCCCGCCCACGGCTCGGCCGTGAAGAACGGCATGGTCACATCCACCTGGAACAGGCCATCAGGTGAGCTGAGGCTGCCGCTGATGGCGGAGCCGATCTGGGTCAGTCCGATGCTCTGACCACCGAGGCGCAGCTGGCCTGAACCGGCCATGTCACCGGAATCAGCCGGGGTGAACGACAGGCTGCCTTCGTTGAAGTGGACGGTGAGCGCCGTACCCTGACTGGTAACCGGGCCGCCCGTGTAAACACTGATGCCGGGCTCAGAAGCCGGTCCACCGGGTGCCTGCATGACCTGTACCCAGGCTGAGTTGCCGTCAACGGCAACCGTCACGGTGAGCAGGCTGCCGCCAGCTGTCTGACCGCTGAAGTAGTACGTCCCGGCTGCGAAGGCCGCCGGAGCAGCCAGTACCAGTACCATCAGCAACGTACGGAGCAGTTTCATGATGCCTCCCTAGAACGGTCAATCCGTCTGCAGGCGGACCAGGGTCATCTTCAGGCCGCCGCTGGATATCACCTGCTCGGAGATTACCCTGACGCCACCTATGCCGCGCAGTGCGCGCGGCCGGGTCGTCAGCAGCGCGATATCCCAGGTGCCGCCCCTGGCCAGCTGCTGCAGGAATGTGCGGTGCAGCCTGGCTGACTGCTCCGGACTGCCCAGCCGCTTGCCGAACGGCAGGTTGGCGATGAGGAGGCGCCGCTCACCCGGTACGGATGCCCAGTCGAAGCTGGTCGAGTCGGCGTTCCTGAGCTCCACTGACCCGTGGCCAGCGCGCCGCAGGTTGCGGGCGGCAGCTTCAAGGGCGCTCTCATCAGCGTCAAGGCCGAGCAGCAGCACGTCGCCGCTGTCCTGCTGCCGCGCGGCTGACTGGCGCTGGACTTCCCGCCACAGGCCCGGCCGGAACCAGCCGGCCTGTTCGAACGCGAAGCGGCGCTGCCGGCCCGGGGCCAGCCCGCTGCTGATGTCTGCAGCTTCGAGCAGCAGCGTGCCCGCTCCGCAGAACGGGTCGACCACCGTGTCATGGCCGTCGAAGGCACTCAGCACGACCGCTGCCGCTACCGTCTCGCGCAGCGGGGCTGCCCCGATGTGCCGCCGGAAGCCACGCCGGTGCAGGTGCTCACCACCGGTGTTGAGGCTGATCGTGGCGTGGTCGTTGAGCAGTCGTACGTGAATCTCGGTAGCCGAGGCGTCGTCGAAACGGGCTTCAGCCCCCAGCTCGCGCATGTGCCGGTGGATGGCATCGATCATCACCTGGGCCAGTTCGTCGCCGGCCTGCAGAGCGGAGCGGCTGGACACCAGATGCAGCCGGTAAGTGCCTGAGGCGCCGAGGTGTACTTCCCAGGGCAGCCGCCGGGCCCGGTCGTAGAGCATCTCTCTGGAACCGGCCGGGAAGTTGCCGAGCCGCAGCAACACGCGGCTGGCCGTTCGCAGCTCCAGGTTGCAGAGCATCATCCCGGCCGCGTCGAGCTGAACCGGTACGCCCCCGGCGACGGCTTCGCCCGGTTCGAACCCGAGCTGCAGCAGCTCGGTGCGGAGCAGGTCCTCGAGCCCGGGGGCCGCCTGCACGAAGCAGTCGAACGGGCCAGAGGCCAGCCAGCGTTTCACCCGGCGTTCCAGGGCGCGTTCGGTCAGCAGAGGCGACTCACTCATAGATTGAGGAGCATACCCGGAACGGGCCGGTCAGCTTCACCAGCGGCGCAGTACTGCGATGCCGGCGAACTCGTCGCGCAGCCGCTCGGCACTCGCGCCGTCGACGAACTCGACCCGGACGCTGCTGCGCTGCACGATGCCCGGCAGTGCGTCCTTCAGCTTCACCTCCGCGTAGCTGTCGTCGGGCTGCAACGTCTGCAGCGCAGTCGGATCGGTCGCGACGACCCCGCTTTCCCGGGCCAGCCACACCGTCTGACCTACGTGCCAGGGCATGACCAGTACGTCTGCCTGGCCGTTGTTGAGCAGGCCGAGCACCTCGCTCAGACCCCAGGAGCCGCGCTCGCGGATCTGATCAAGCAGCTGCTGCTCGTGCGTCGCCTCGGCTTCCCGGATCGCCTCGCTCAGAAGCGGGTACCAGTCCGCTGCGGCCATCTGGTCATCAGCAGGTGCCGGCAGGCGCGCGACTACCCGCTCCTGCAGCTGCGGCGGGAGTGCCTCAGCGAACGCCGTCACTGCATCGGGCGTGCCAAGCAGCATGATCCGGTCGGCCTGGCTGTTCAGCCTGGAGTCCTCGAACTGGCTGACCACGCCAGAGTAGAAGCGGGCAGTCACCTGTTCGACCCGGTCAGTGAAAGTGTCGACGTCACGGCCGCCGCGGCTGGCTGCGGGCTTGCCGACGGCCGGGCTCTGCTTCGATTCGCTGAACTGCTTCCATTCCTCGGTGTCCAGGTCGCGCTCTGAGGACCAGGCGTCCTCGATGTCACCCATGAACACTTCGAACACGCGCACCAGCTGCTGGCTGACGTAGATCGCGGCGTAACGTTCCGTCTGGTCCACGGCGAACAGCAGGGGAGCAGTGAACGGCTCGCCCCAGCGGGCCAGGGCGCCTTCGGAACTGTCGAGGTCGAGCATGGGCAGTTCCTGGTGCAGGTACGTCACTTCGAACAGTTCATCCGGATCCTCGCCGGCGAAGACGACGAGAGAACGGCCGCCCGGGATCACGTGCTCCTGATCGAGCCTGCGCAGTACCTCGGCCTTGAGGCCAGCCGGCAGCTGCAGCCCGTCCAGTGCAGCGCGGGCCCGCAGTACGGCAGCCTTGTGCTGGTTACCGGTTTCAGCCGGGTTGACGTTCAGATACAGGGACAGCACCGGAGGGTCGTGCGGTGCGACCCGGTTCCTGATTGCTTCGATGGTCTCGCGGGTGAGCATGTTCGTACCTCCTGTCTCCAGTGTAGGTTCGTACTGCACTCAGGTAAGTAGCCGGGGCCGGCAAGCCTGGTCCTCAGGAAGGGGAGTGCTGCAAAGTGGCGCTGAACTCCGCGAGTTCCTCGGCAGTCGGGTACGACGGCATGGCGCCAGGCCGGGTCGTGCTCAGTGCGGCCAGGATGTTGGCCCGTTCTGCTGCAGCCAGCAGTGCGCTGTCCGAGTCAGGCAGTGCGGGGTCGGCGGCCAGGGCATACAGCAGGCCCCCGGCCAGGGCGTCACCTGCCCCGGTAGTGTCGACCGCGTTGACTCTGATTCCTGCTACCTCGAGCGCACCGCGCCTCGTCAGCATGACGAGCCCGTCTGCACCGCGGCTCAGTACGACCAGGCGTGCAGGGCCGTCGAGCAGCTCCCGGGCGGCTTCCGGTCCACTGTGACCCGTCAGGAAGGTGAGTTCGTCCTCGCTCAGTTTGATGATGTCGGCCTGTGAGAGCGCCTCCCTGATGACCGGCAGTGCTTCAGCCGGGTCCGGCCACAGCGGTTCACGCCAGTTGATGTCGAAACTGACCGGCACACCGAGTTCGCGGGCGCGCCGGATGGCATGGAGCGTCGCCGTCCGTGCGGGCCCGGTGCTCAGGCTGACGCTGCAGACGTGCAGCGCGGCTGCGTTCACCAGCACGCTGTCGGGGATGTCATCAGGCCGCAGCTGCGTGTCCGCGGTGCCGTCCCGGTAGAACATGAAGTCGCGCCCGGCGTCTGCTGCCAGGGACACGAACGCCAGACTGGTGGCTGCCGCGGGATCGCTGATCAGATGCGAGGTGTCCGTGCCCGTCTCAGCCAACTGCGCGCGCAGCCAGTCACCGAACGGGTCAGCGCCGACCCTGCCGATGAAAACGCTCCGGCCACCGAGCCGGGCGATGACGGCGGCGACATTGGCCGGTGCGCCGCCGGCCGACTTTATGAATCCCGTCGCTTCACGCACCGACACCCCCGGCTGGCCCGGTACGAAATCGATGAGCAGTTCACCCAGGCAGACGACGGTGCCTGGGCGGTTCATCCTGGTCTCCGCTGGCCCGCAATGGTGCGCATGAACCACTCTACATGGATGGCCAGCACGGTTCCGAATCCGCTGTGGCAGCGGGCAACTGCCCTATAATCCCTGGTGAGGTTCGCATTCAAGGGCCTGATGGCCAGGAGGTTTCTCAAAATGGGCAATGACATTGCAGTTCGGCCCGCACGCCGGCGATATGGCAGCCTGATGCTGCTGCTGGCGCTGCTCATCACCGCTGGCAGCGCCGCCGCACAGGTGCTGTCCCGCGACATCCGCACCCAGCTGATCGCGGCAACCGTCCAGGTGGTCTCCTGGGACGACGGCCGGGGTGAACTCGTTCCCTGGTCCGGCTCGGGCACCATCATCAGCCCCGACGGTTACATCCTCACCAACTACCACGTGATCGGCGACCTGGATGCACGGACGCATTACGACTGGCACGCCATCTTCATGACCGATGTCAGCAGCTCCGACCTGCCGCCGCAGATGTCGTACTGGGCGGAGTACGTAGCGGGGGACTCGCTGCTCGACCTGGCGATCCTGAAGATCGCCGAGTACCCCGATGAGTCGCCAGTTCCGGCCAGCGTCACCTTCCCGACCGTGCCGGTCGGTGACAGTCACGACCTCCTGCCCGGCGATGGCCTGACCGTTGTCGGTTACCCAGGCATTTCGGGCTCGACGATCACTTTCACCCAGGGCGTCATGAGCGGCTGGGTCGGAGAGGACATGCTGTCCGGCGGCCGTCAGTGGATCAAGACGGATGCGAAGATCGCCGGTGGCAACTCCGGCGGGGCAGCGGTCAACGAGCGTGGTGAACTGGTCGGCATCCCGACCGCCGGCCGCCACAGCCTCGACGGCGCCACCTACGAAGAACAGCTCTACGTGCGGCCCATCGCCCTCGCCTGGGCACTGATCGGCCCGCACGTCGCCAACGTAGTCCGCCCTGGAACCACCCAGGCGCAGACGCAGGTACAGCAGACCCAGACCCAGGTGCAGCAGACCCAGGTCCAGCAGACCCAGACGGCACCTGCCGGCGGCGTGCCCAGCGGCAACCAGGGTGCCCTTGCCATCGGGCAGAGCGTCACTCGGGTGGCCGCGCCCGTGTCCGGACAGAACGTAACCTGGCACACCTATGTGGTCTCCATACCTGCCGGTCAGCCGTCCATCACCATCACCGTCACGAGTCCTGACGATATCGATTACGCCTACAACTTCGGCAGCGAGATCATGACGTACGCCGAAGTGGACTTCCTCGACGACACTGTCAACGCCGGTGGCACCTCGACCATCACCGCTCCGCCAGCAGGCCTCCTGTACATCGACATCGTCAACGCTTACGCCCACGCCATCGAATACACCGTGTCGGTCACCGGCGGTGGAGCCGTAGCCCAGCCTGT
>CAYPKV010000004.1:0-29600 GCA_964411415.1 uncultured bacterium | reverse complement strand
CAGCCTGTGCAGCCTGTGCAGCCCGTCCAGCCGACAGTCCCCGGCCAGACCGTTCAATACCCGGCGCCACAGCAGTTCGGCGACATGGGCGTCACCGCGATCGGCCAGACCGCAGTCGGTAACCTGCAGCCGCTCGCCGCTGGTGAAACCAGCTCGCCGTACCACACCTGGCGCTTCCAGGTCCCGGCCGGTGCCGCAGCACTCACGGTGGTGCTCGATTCCCCGGGCGTTCTCGACCTGGCCATGAAGCACGGTTCCGAGATCATGTCCTACTCGGACCTCACTGATGGTGGTGACTGGCACTACTGGGAATGGGCGCCTGAAGGTGGCGGCCAGGTCGTCATCCAGGTCCCCACTCCGCAGGCTGGTACCTGGTTCGTCGACGTCATCAACTTCGGCAACGAATCACCCGACGGCCGCTACACGCTCAGGGTGGACGTACGCTGAGACACTTCCGTCTGTTCCACACCGCACTGACCGCCCTGATGGGGGCAGCGTTCCTGCTGCCCCTGGCGGGCGGGGCCCAGGCCCAGGAGCTGCCGCGTGAGGCCCGGCTGAACGCACTCGAAGCGGTCGTCCAGGTGACGGCCTACGACGTCGATCGTGGAGTCTGGACGACGCTGACCGGTTCGGGCACGATCATCAGCCCTGACGGCTACATACTGACCAACTTCCACGTCCTCGGCTCGACCGATGACCGCAGCAACTACCCACGCGCCGGCATTTTCCAGACCGACGTTGCGGAACCGTGGCGTGAACCGCAGCACCGCTTCTGGGCAGATTATGTGGCAGGCGACCCCCGTACGGACCTGGCGCTGCTGCGCATCGTCAGCGATGCGGACGGTAACCCGCTGACTGCGGCAGATCTGGCCCACATACCGCTGGCCGATTCAGACAGACTGCTGCCGGGTGACCTGCTCACGGTCGTCGGTTATCCGGGCATCTCCGGCTCGACCATCACCTTCACCCAGGGCATCATGAGCGGCTGGCTCGGCGAAGACACTGAGTCGGGCGGCCAGGCGTGGATCAAGACTGACGCCAAGATCACCCGCGGCAACTCCGGTGGCGCTGCCCTCAACTCCGCCGGTCAGCTCGTCGCGGTGCCGACCTCAGGCAGTCACCTGATGGACGAGGGCGACGTGTACGAAGAGCAGCTGTACGCCCGGCCGGTGAACCTCGCCTGGCCGCTGTTCACGGCCGTCGCAGACTCCATCGTCTGGGTGGCGGGTGACAGGCCGGATGCGGAACAGCTCGCGGCCGCCGGACCCGCCTGGACGTTGCCGGCTGAGCCGCACCTGCCGGCCGGGTTCTATGGACCGCTCGTACCCGGTCAGGCGGTCAGCGCCAGCATCGCCGGTGACCTGAGCGCAGTCGTGTGGCACACCTACACGGTCGACGTGACCACCGTTCCGGCGACGCTGCGGGTCAGCGCCGATTCGGGTGACGACATCGACCTGGCAGTCGGCCTGCGGGGCGAGATTCCCAGCTACGACGGTGGTTACGCGGACTTCATGGATTTCACGCTGAACAACTCACCGGAGATCGCCATCGACATTTTCGAGCCCACCCTCGTCCACATCGACGTTGTCAACGCCTGGGGGTACCCGATCAGTTACACGGCTGAGGTGACCGTGGAACCGCTCGACCGCGATGCGGCCGGCTACCCGGCTCCGCGGCCCAACGGTCATCGTGGCAGGCTCCAGGCCGGCACTGAGGTGCGGGACAACCTGGCGCCACGCTTCGGGCTGGGCCTGAGCTCGTGGCACACCTACGTGCTGGACGTTCCGCAGGGAACGTCGGTGCTGACCGTCCAGCTCGACCCCGAGTCCGTACTGGGACTGGCGATCAAACCGGGTACCGACATCTTCGGCTACGATCTGCCTGAAGACGGCGGGGACGTCTGGGCCATCGAGACGAGTGAAGGAATCGGCCAGCCGGTCGTGTTCACCGTCGACAACCCGCTGCCTGGCATGTGGTTCATCGACGTGTTCGACCTGACCGGCCGGGTCAGTGACGGCAGGTACGTGCTGCAGGCGGACTTCAAGATGATCGGCAGGTCGCGGCAGTAGTACCTGTGCTTGCACAAAATAGCCGCATATGGCTATAATCTGTAACTTGGCGGCCTGTTCCGCGGCGTGATGGGCGGGTCAGGACATTCCGCAGAGTCACGACGGACTTTTCGGATTGTGACCGGCTGGCTCACGGAGGTAGAAAGAGATGTTTGCAGTTATCAAAACCGGTGGCAAACAGTACCGGGTAAGTCAGGGCGACGTCATCGACGTCGAACTCGTCGGCGCTGAAGCCGGTGAGACCGTCGAGCTGCCCGTACTGATGATCGGCGGCGATCAGGTCCGCGTTGGTACCCCGCTCGTCGAGGGTGCAACCGTCCGCGCTGAGGTCGTAGAGAACGGCCGCCACCGCAAGGTTCACGTTTACAAGTTCAAGGCCAAGAGCAACTATCGTCGTCACAACGGTCATCGCCAGCCCTTCACCAGGGTCCGCATCACCGAGATCGTCGCCTGACGGCTTTCGGAGGTAACTGAAGATGGCACATAAGAAAGGCGTAGGCAGCTCCAAGAACGGCCGCGACTCCCAGTCCAAGAGGCTCGGCGTCAAGCGCTTCGACGGTCAGCTTGTAAGTGCCGGCTCGATCCTCGTCCGCCAGCGCGGTGCGAAGTTCAAGCCCGGCCGCAACGTTGACTCCGGCCGTGACTTCACCCTGTTCGCCCTGCGGGACGGCATCGTCCGCTTCCACAACAAGGGCGCCAAGGGCCGCTTCATCAGTATCGAACTGCCTGAACAGCAGGCAGTCTCGGCTGACTGATCAAGAACAGATCCAGATCAACCGACTGGCAGCGCGCGGCCCGGGTGGCCGCGCACTGTCGTCTTACGAGCTACCGGCCGTGCTGGCCGCAGGACAGGTGAACGGCTGATGTCATTCCGGGACGTGATGGAGATAAAGGTGCAGGCGGGCAAAGGCGGCGATGGCGGCCTGTCCTTCCTGCGCCTGAAGTACATACCCAGGGGCGGCCCGGACGGCGGGCACGGTGCCGATGGCGGCAGCGTCTGGCTCGAAGCCGTCGACGATGTAAGCAGCCTGCAGCGGCTGGTGTCGCGCTACCTGTACCGCGCCGGCACCGGCGGCCAGGGCGAAGGCCGCAACCGGGCCGGCCGCAAGGGCGAGGACCTGGTACTTCAGGTGCCGGTCGGCACGACCGCAACTGACCTGGAGACAGGCATGGTCATCGCTGACCTGACCGAAGTGGGTCAGCGTGAGCTGGTCGCCCGGGGCGGGGAAGGTGGCCGCGGCAACGCTTCGTTCGCCAGCTCGACACGGCGCATCCCCAGGTTCAACGAGCTCGGTACGCCCGGCGAGACGCGCCGGCTGCGGCTCGAACTGCGCACGATCGCAGACGTCGGTCTGGTCGGCTTCCCCAACGCCGGCAAATCAAGCCTGCTGGCGGCGCTGTCCAACGCCCGGCCGGAGA
The DNA here is from genome assembly GCA_964411415.1 of uncultured bacterium. Lineage (GTDB taxonomy): Bacteria > Deinococcota > Deinococci > Deinococcales > Trueperaceae > CALDPK01. The sequence continues at coordinate 26,112 of CAYPKV010000004.1, read as the reverse complement.
TCGCTTCCTACCCGTTCACCACGCTGTCTCCGAACCTCGGGGTCGTCACCCGCGATCTGGAGCGCTTCACGATGGCGGACATCCCCGGCATCATCGAGGACGCCCACCTTGGCAAGGGACTCGGTCTTGAGTTCCTGCGGCACATATCCAGGACACGGCTGCTGCTGTTCGTGCTTGATATCGCTGAGGAACCTGCCGGGAACTTCGCAGCGCTGCGCACTGAACTTGAGGCGTACGACCCGACGCTCCTGGAGCTGCCGGCCGCGATCGTGCTGAACAAAGCCGACCTGGCTTCACCGGCTGAGATCGCACAGCTCGAACAGGAGATGGCGGCGACCGGGTTGCCGGTACTGACCATCTCGGCCCTGGACGGCACCGGCACCGACGAGCTGCGTGACACCCTGTTCGCACTCATCCCTGACAGGCCGGCAGCGCCGACAACGACAGTCCAGCGCATCGGTGAAGGGGACGGCGGACTCACGGTGACGCGGATCGATGAAGGCTGGCTGGTTCGGGGGAGCGAGATCGAGCGCATCGTGGCCCGCTTCGACCCTGCCAACCGCGAGGCCGTGGCCTACCTGGCACATCACTTCCGCAACATGGGCCTGAACCGTGCCCTGAAGAACGCCGGAGCCACTACTGGTGATGACGTCTTCCTGGGTGACGCCGTGTTCGAGTACTTCGACGAGACAGCCGTGCCAGAAGAGGAGCCGGAGGAGCACACACCGGACGGCGACCACTTCGATGCCGGTGGCGACGATGGCGAACTGGACTCCGACCAGCGGGACTGAGCCGGTCTGTGACTGGCCCACCATCGCACCGTGGTGTGAACGCGTGCGCGGGCTTCTGACGCCGGAGCGCTTCGGTCACGTCCTTCGTGTCACTGAGCTGGCGGTCGACCTCGGCCGTGCGAACGGCTTCAGTGAGTCGGAGCTGCGCGCGACTGCGCTGGCTTCCATACTGCACGACATCGCCCGGGAACTGCCGGCTGACCGCATGTTCAGGCTGGCTGAGCCGCGCAACAGCATGGAGGCGGACAATCCTCTCACCGTTCACGGGCGTGCGGGCCGTAGAATGGCGGAGATGTGGGGCGTCAGTGATGAGCGGGTGCTGGCTGCCATCGAAGGTCACGTCTTCGGTGGTGACCCCGGCAACCGTGTCGGCACCGCCCTGTACATCGCTGACGTGTCTGAACCCGGCCGCAACGTGAACGCTGACATCCGTGAACTCGCCTACACCGACCTTGCCGCAGCGTACGTGCGGGCCGTCAGCGCCAAGGTCGAGTACCTGCGCCGGGTCGGCAAGCCCGTCCATCCTGAGACCTTAGCCGCGTATGAGGCAGCCGGTTCTGCTGGCTAGCGCACGTCTGCTGCAGGTGCTCGGCGTGCTCGTGGCACTGGCCGGGCTGGTCGGCTACTGGTGGCCGCGCGAACCGGAGCGTGAGACCCGTACCGTCCTGCAGGAAGGCCTGGTCAACCCGACCGGTGAAGCCTTCCAGGCGAGCTTCGTCGTGGCCGGTCGTGACTACGACGCCACGAGCTTCGCCAGCGCCTGCCGCTGGGTAGCAGGGGAGTGCATCCGTGACCGGACCGGCACTTTCCAGCCCAGCAACCGCACGGACACCATCCTCTACGTGAACATCGTCGGTGACAGCATCAGCGTGGTCGCCATCCCGCGCGACCTGTACCTGGCTGACTGGCACACCAAGATCAACGCCATGCTGCTGTACCGTCAGGCTGACGGCCTGCGCGAGGCGGTGCAGGACGTACTGGGTGTTCCGGTCGACTACTACGCGATCATCGACGTGGACATATTCGAGAGCATCGTGGACGCCCTCGGCGGCATCGAGGTCAACGTGCCTTACCGCATGTACTACCAGGACAGCGCGGCCGGGCTGACCATCGACCTGCAACCGGGCCCGCAGCAGCTGACCGGGGCGGAGACGGCCGGCTTCGTGCGTTTCCGCAACACTGCCCGGGGCGACATCGACCGTATCGACAACGTCAAGCTCGCGCTTTACGCGATGCTGCAACGAGTCAAGCAACTCAACGTCCGGGCGGCCGGAGCGGTGCCGCAGCTGCTCGAGGCTTACTTCGACCAGGTGGACACCAACGTCAGTTTCCCGCTTATCGCCCGTCTTCTGCCAAGACTCGGCAACCTCCAGCTCACTTCAGTTGCTACCCTGCCTGTGACCTCTGAGTACCGTATCGACGGTGTCGGAGTGGTGGTCGGTTACGACCCGCAGGAAGTGGAGCAGTTCCTGGCGGACCTGCACGGCGGTACGGCACGCACGTTCGCGGCCGCACCGGAGACGAGCCTGCTGATCACCAACCGCAGCGGTGCTGAGGGTATGGAGGAGTGGATGAAGGAGCGGCTGACAGCACTTGGCTGGGACAGTGACCGGATCCGGGTCCGCAGTGACGTCATTGACCCCAACCCTTCGCGCGTCCTCGTCACTGAGGCGAGCTGGAACGACGCGGACTTCCTTGCCGGCCTGCTGGATGCCGGCAAACAGCAGATCGACCGGATCGCCGCGTTCGACGGCGTGACGGCAGACATGGAACTGGTTCTGGGTGCTGATGCCCGTGACCACGCTGGCTGGACCGACACGGTCCCTGTGTATGACCAGGCTGGTGCGGCTGCTGAACAGCCGCTGCCGGCTGAATAGGAGCAGATTTGAAATACGAAGATATGGTGCAGCTGATCGTGGATACCCTTGATGACCGGCGGGGCAAGGACATCACCGTCCTCAACCTGAGCGGGGTGTCAGAGTCCCTGGAGTACTTCATCATCGTTACCGGTGAGTCGACCCCGCAGCTGCGGGCGCTCGAAGAGTCGGTGCGTGAGAAACTCAAGGCTCAGGGGGTGCTGCCCAGGGGCGTGGAGGGTCCGTCCGACCGCTGGATCCTGATCGACTACGGCAACATCATCGTGCACGTCATGAACCGTGAGGCCAGAACGTTCTACGACCTTGAGGGCCTGTGGGCCGATGCGGAAGTCGCTGACTTCACCCCCGCCTGAACACGGCTGGCGCCACTGGAGTGAGCAGCTGGCGGCCTGCCATCTGCAGGCTCAGGGCATGAACCTGCTGGCGGGCAACTGGACCAGCCGGCGCGGCGAGCTGGACCTGGTCATGAGGGACGGCGGCACGGTCGTGTTCGTCGAGGTGCGGCAGCGTTCCGGTACCGGCCACGGCAGTGCCGCTGAGTCGATCGGTCGTGCCAAGCTCGCCCGCCTGCGTCATACGGCTGCCGTGTACCTGCTCAATGAGTTCGGCACTGCTGACGTCGATGCACGTATCGACGTGGTGCTGGTGTCCGGCAGCAGTGACTCGTTTCACCTGCAGCATCTGCGTGGCGTCGCCTGACGCCTGCTGACGGACCGCAGCCCTGCGGGGTGCAACAATGTCGGCATGCGCGTGAAGATATGCGGGATCACCAGTGCGGCTGATGCACGCCTCGCTGAGGAGAGCGGGGCTGATGCGATCGGCCTGATCATGGCGGAAGGCTCGAAACGGCAGCTGGACGTAAGCGCTGCCGCGGCGATCGCCGGGTCGGTTGGACCGCTGCTAAGCGTCATCGGTGTGTTCCGCGATCAGCCGCTTCAGTTCGTAATCGAAACTGCGGCCCGGCTCCGCCTTGCGGCGGTACAGCTGCATGGCAGCGAAGACCGGGAGTTCGTCCGGGCCGTCCGGGAGAAGGTCCGGGTGATCAGGGCGGTCGCTTACCGGCCCGGACTGTCAGCTTCGGAGCTGGCCTCATGGCCGGCTGATGCGGTGCTGCTGGACGCGGTCAGTCCAGGTGCCGGCGTACCATTTGACTGGCAGGCTGCCGCTGAACTGGCCGGCTGGCCGGGGCTCATACTGGCCGGTGGCCTCAACCCCGCCAACGTGGCTGAAGCCGTGGCGGTTCTGAGACCCGCAGCAGTTGATGTAGCCAGCGGGGTGGAGGCCACCGCGGGACTGAAAAGTCCGGAGCTCGTACGGAGTTTCGTGAGTGCAGCCAGGACCGCCGGACGGGTATCCACAGGCGGGAGCGTGTCCTGATGGGCACGGCGGGATTTCCGGCTGATTTATCCACAGTTATCCACAGCTGGAATCGCGCCTGTGGACAACCGCGCAGACCGTGTTCTCATCGGGCCTCATCTCAGGAAGCCCGTCCAGGACGCATTTCCGGTGATTCTGGCGTCGCGCGTGGCCTACCAGACGCCACGCTGGCTTGTCAAGGGGGTGTCATTATCCACAGGTTGCACAGGTTCGTCCACAACTGTTTCATAACCCCTGGCTTCTGGCTGAACAGGCCCGTTTTCAGCCGGAGACCGACACCGATCGGAGGTCGGCGTTGAAAGCAGTCGCAATCACCAGCAGGCGCAGTTTCTCACTGAAGTCGGTGCAGACCGTCCCGCTCGTCACTGAAGGCGGTGTGGCGCTGGAACTGCTCTGTTTCGAGGCTGGTCAGAAGACAGAAGAGTTCAGGAATAACGGTGCTACTGTTTATCAGGTTATCGAGGGTGAAGTCATAGTCCGCAGTGGCGATGAACGCGAACAGCTGGGTTCCGGCAGGCTGCTTACAGTGCCGGCGGGCATCGCCCACACGGCTGAGAACGCCGGTGGCGGGCTGCTGACCCTGCTCGTGACCCGGGGGCCCGCTGCACAGTGAGTTTCCTGGCCCCGGGCTTCCTGTGGCTGCTGGCAGCGATCCCGCTGGTTATCGCCCTGCACTTCCTGCGGAACCGGCGCCGGCACCAGGTGGTGTCTGCTCTGTTCCTGTGGCAGCAGGCCAGCAACCAGGCTGACGTCCGGCGGCGCTTCTCACTGTGGTGGCTCCTGCTGCTGCAGATCGTGGCGGTCATCGTGAGCGCCCTGGCACTGGCGCAGCCGGTCCTGGTCGGCCGTGGCGTACCGGACCGGGTGATCATCATCGACGCCTCTGCGAGCATGGCTGCCACGGATCCCGACGGGATGCGGCTGGTGAAAGCAGTGAGCGGCGCAGCCGAGCTGGCTGCCGCCGGTGGTCGGGTCGCCCTGATAAGGGCCGGCACCGACGCTGTGGTCGTGTTCCCGCTGGGGGCAGACCAGGCAGAGTTCAGCAGGGCGCTGGCCGGCCTGGTAGCCTCGGACGCCTCGGCAGACCTGGACCGGGCTCTGGAGCTGGCTGGCAGCGTGGCCGCGGAAGCTGAAGTGCACCTGTTCACAGACTCCGGGCCACCGGCCCACAGCGGTTACACCTGGCACGGCGTGGCCGGGGCCGGCCACAACCTTGGCATCACTTCTTTCGAGCTGGGGCCGCAGCAGGCGTTCATCGCAGTCACTTCATCGTGGCCTCAGCCCCGCACCGTGACGGTCAACCTGGAGCGTGATGGCCAGCTGGCCGGTTCGACCGAACTGCTGGTGCCGGCCGGTGGCCAGGGCAACGTCACGTTCCCGACGGACGGACAGGTCGGCCTGTTCCGCGCCAGCCTGCTGGCACCGCAGGACGACGCGCTGCAGCTCGATGACGAAGCCTGGGCTGGCAGCCGCCAGCTGAACGTGTACGTCGCCGATGAGTCAGAACCGCTCGAGCGTGCCCTGGCTGCCGTGCCGGGAGTCGTCCGGACCGCCAGCGCCGGCGCTGCCGACGTCATCGTCGCCCGTACCGGCCGTCAGCTGCCGGACACGACTGCTTCGCTGCTGTTGTTCGCACCGCGCAGCAGCCAGCCCGAGTACCTTGAGGTCCGCGACTGGAACCAGGCGGACCCGCTCCTGCGCTTCGTCGACCTGATCGACAGCCAGGTCGGCCTGGACCCCGGCTGGCAGCCAGAGCCTGAACCGCAGCAGCGGGTACTGGCCCGCAGCGCTGACCTGAGACCCGTGCTGCTCGCCTACAGCCAGGCGGGCCGCCAGGTCGTGCAGCTGGGCTTCGACCCGGTCCAGAGCGACCTGATCTTCCGGCCGGCCTTCCCGGCTCTGATCGCCAACGTGCTGGATTCGTTCCGCGGTCAGGCTTCGCTGCGCCTGGGACAGCTCCTGCCTGAAGGGGCCAGCCTGGCTGGCAGCCCGGCCACACACGCCCGGGTTCCTGGCGTCTACAGTTACCCCGGCGGTCAGGTGACTGCCTCCCTGCTCAGCGTGAGTGAAACCAGGCTGCCCGGACCCGGTCCGACCGCACTGCCGCCCGGCGAGCCCGGGACGGTACAGGAAGACGCTGCGGCCGGCGACAGAAACCTGACGGTCTGGCTGCTGCTGGCGCTGCCGCTGCTCCTGCTGCTCGAGTGGCTGCTGTGGAGCCGGCGCAGCGCCCGGCCGGTCCGCGCCTGATACAGTTGGAACCGATGAGACTCAAGGGAACCCTGATCACGATCGTCGTCATCCTGGGGGCCGCCTTCGCAGCGGTGAACTGGCAGGCGCTCTTCGCAGTGCAGTCAGTGAACCTGTTCTTCACCTCCGTGGAGATCCCGCTGGGGCTCGTGCTGCTCTTCGTCGGCATCGCCCTCAGTCTGGTGTTCTTCCTGGTGTCGATCTTCGACCGTGCCGTACAGCTGCGGCAGATCACCCAGCAGGAGAACGCCATCTTCGCACTGCAGTCCCGCCTGGACAAGCGGCGCCTGGAGGAGCTGAGTGAACTCGGCGAGAGCGTCCGCAGCAGCCTCGATGGTGCGGTGCAGCAGCTGCGCGAGGAGAACGCCCGCCTGGAAGTGAGCATGAGGGAAGACGTTTCGTCTTTCGAGACGCGCATGCGTGACCGGATAGACGAGCTGGAAGATCAGCTGCGCAGCCGGCCCGCCATCGACCCCATGCCGCCCGCCGGAGGCGACCCCGACCGTACATGAAGAGACTGTTGGCAGGGATTTTTCTGCTGCTGGGCGCAGGCGCCCTGGCGCAGACGCAGGTCACCATCGCCGCAGACATGCCGGTGGAACTGTATCCGGGCAGCACTGCTACCGCCTCGATCCAGCTGAAGGTGCACGATGCTGCCCTGGCAGCTGAGAACGGCGTCTGGTTCCTGAACGTCGTCGAACCGCTCAGTGGCGGTGAGGTCAGGCAGGTGTCCCAGCTGCTGTTCGCGGCAGCGCGCGAGGACGCCCCGGTTTTCCGGCGCGTCTTCACCGCAGCGGAGCTCGAGGCGGGCCTGTCTGCCAGTGTGGAGTTCGAGGTGCGGCGCAACGCCCCGGCCGGCGACTACCTGATCGCCCTCCAGCTGTTCCGGGGCACGAACACCGATCCCAACCGCACTGTCACAGCTGACCGGCTCGCGATGGAGTTCGTCAGCTTCCGCGTCGTACGGTAGCTTTCCCGGTCAGACCGGGGCGGGCCATCTGCTAACCTGTGGCATGAGCGATGCAGCTGCAACTGAAACCCTGAAGGCCTCGATCATCGAGTCCCTGAAGGTCGTGCATGACCCGGAGATCCCCATCAACATCGTGGACCTGGGCCTTGTTTACGACGTGCGTGTCGAAGACGACGGCGCGGTCGAGGTGGACATGACCCTGACCACTATGGGCTGCCCCGTGCAGGACATGATCCAGAGCGATGCCGAGCTGGCTGTCATGCGTGTTGACGGTGTTTCACGCGTCAACGTCGAGATCGTCTGGTCACCACCGTGGACGATGGACAAGGTGACGGACGACGGCCGCAAACAGCTGAGGATGTTCGGCTTCAGCGTCTGACCGGTGTTCTTCCGGCGCAACGGCAGAACTGACCCGCGCGAGGCGGCCTGGCAGGAACAGGCCGCCTCGCTTGGTCTCAGCCTCTGTGAAGACGGTCAGGAGCTGCTCGAGCCGTTCCTGGACCTGAGCAGCACGCCGGTGGCTTCCGGCGTTTACCGTGCGACGGAGACCGGCGGACTGCAGCTGTTCACTTTCGATCTGCTGTCTGATGACCGCAGTCCGGGCCGGCATGAGCTGGCGGCTGCCTGCCTGCTGGTGGCGGACCGGGAGTTCTGTCCGGTGCCGATGCGGGTCGAACGGCAGCTGCGCAGCCAGCTGGCTGACATCCAGGCCGGAGCCAGTCAGGCTCAGGTCGTGCACACCGGCGCCGCAGACGGGTTCGATGAGCGGGTGACCGTCGTGGCGCGTGATGCCGAGGCCGCGGGCCGGGTCATGAGGGCGCCGGTCCGTCAGGCGGTGAGCAGGCTGCTGGAGCGAACTGGCCAGACACCCGTCGTGACGATGAACAGCCGGCAGTTGCTGGCACAGGTAAAGGCCGACCAGTTCGAACTGGCCGGCCTCGGTAACCTGCTTGCTGACATGCTGTCGCTTTACGTGGCCGTCAGCTCAGACCCAGCTTCCTGAGCAGCTCGACCTTCTGGCTGCGGCCCAGATCGCTTCCACTGACCAGCTCGCGTGCTCTGTCGCCGTCCAGTGCCTCTTTCAGCAGCGCCAGCTCGGTTCGCGAGAAGTTCTGACCGTACAGGATGTACTCCTCGAATGCCTCGTATGCCACGGGCGCGACGGCCCGGACGATCTGCGCCAGCGCGTCGCCATAGGCGCGGATCTCCTGCTGAGCGTGCCAGTCCATGCGCAGGCGCATGAAATGGAACAGGTTGTGCAGGTCGATCTGCCAGTACATCTCCGTGTACAGCGATACCGGCAGGTTGATGCGCGCCAGCTCACGGGCAACGTCAGCGTCGAGCAGTTCCTCGTACGCCTCGTACGCGCTGCGCTGTCCCTCGCTGAAAGCAGCTGCGGCCCGTTCAGCCAGGTCAGCGGCGACCGGTTCGTCACTGCTGCCCTGCCGGTTCGTCTGCGACTGCAGGCGGATCGAGTCCGTGCCGGGCTGGTAGAACTCGTCGCGCATGACCGAGTAGCGGCCGCTGATCTCGTTCAGGCGGGCGGTGCGGTGCCGCAGCCACTGGCGGGCCACGAATATGGGCATCTTCAGGTGGAAGGTCAGGCCGACCTGTTCGAACGGTGAGGTGTGCCGGTTGCGCAGGAGGTAGTGGATGAGGCCGCGGTCCTCGCGCACTGTCTTGGTGCCGGCGCCGTAACTGACCCGGGCGGCCTGGACGATGCGGTCGTCGCCACCCATGTAATCGACGAGTCTGACGAAGCCCCGGTCGAGTACGGGGATCTCTTTATCAAGCAGAGCGTCTGCTGCGGGGTTGCTGGAACGTGCCATTGGGCGACTTTACCAAGGTCGTGGTGTGCGGCCCCAGCGGGTACATGGCCCGGACTCTGGCTGTGTGGCGGCCCGCCGTTCCCGCCCGACAGCAGGGGGCTCAACCTGGTCAGTTCATGAGCCGGAGATGAGCTGAGGGCAGCCTTCGGCCCCGTTTATGAGAGAGGAAGCGCTTGCAGACGGTATCTGGCTGTCTCATGTACGGCACATGGGCGTTGACACTGTCTCCGTCCCCATGGGATACTGAGCGCAGGAAACTGTCGCGAAACGAGTCGCACCGGAAGGAGGTGCACCACTTGAACCGGCTCGCAGAACGCAGTTACCCGGCAGCAACACTCAGGAAATCCGTGGCTGACATGAGGAAACACGGAAACTCCCGTCTGTCTGGATCGAGTGGGTCGCGTTGCCGAGCAAGTTAAATACCTACAGATTCAAGGGGTTACAAAGCATGAAGAAATTTCTAGTCTCGCTCCTGGCTGCCTCCGTCATCGGCGGCGCCTTCGCGCAGTCCTCCTTCCCGGACGTTCCGGCCAACCACTGGGCCGGTGGCGCCGTGGACCGCATCGCTGACCTCGGCATCGTCATCGGCTTCCCCGATGGCACCTTCCGCGGCAACGAAGCGTTCACCCGTTACCAGTCCGCTCTCGTCGTCAGCCGCCTGCTCGACGTCATCGGTGAAGAACTCGATGCCCGTCAGGCCCTGGTCGACTCCGACCTGGCTGCCCTGGCTAACGCCGTGGCCGCCAACGACGCCGCCATCGCCGCCATCGGTGATGACGTCGCCGTCAACAGCGCCCGTCTCGATGCCCTCGAGGCCGGCCTGACCGGTGCTGACTCCGCTGCCCTGCAGGACCTGCGCAACCAGGTTGAAGCCCTGCGTGTAGCTGTCGACACCGCCTCCGCCCAGGCTGCTTCCGCCCACGATCTGGCCAGCAACGCCCTCGGCGCTGCCAACGCAGCTTCCAGCCGCGCTGCCCAGAACGCTGACGCGATCGCTGCCCTGTCCTGGTTCGCCAATGACCTCGAAGGCCGCGTGAACGCCCTCGAAGGCGCTCCGGCCGGCGACGCCAGCCTGGCTGCCCGTCTTGCTACCGCCGAGAATGACATCGCCAACATCCGCGAGTTCGTCATCCTCATCCGTCGCGATCAGGTCGCCATGCGCGGCCGCGTCTCTGCCCTCGAAGGCCAGGTCGACACCAACACTGCCGACATCGCTGATCTTCAGGACCGCGTCGCAGCTCTCGAAGAGAACCAGATCAGCTTCAGCGGCAGCATCACCGTCAACTACCGCGTCGACCGCATGAGCGGCACCGAGCAGGCATTTGACGTTGACCGCGCCTACGGCGTTGGTATGGGCCGTGCCATGGGCACCGGTTCGACCTTCAGCAGTGGCGTCGGCACCGTGAACAACACCCCGACTGCCAGCGAGCGCGTGCGTGAGCACCGTCAGGACATCGGCGGCTTCGGCCAGAACGTCAACGCCAGCCTCACGCTGAACGTTTCGTTCAACCGTGGCTTCGACGGCGCCGGCAGCCCGCGTGCCCTCAACGACTTCGAGAGCGTGGTCGACGTTTACCTGCGTCCGGCCTACAACCTCGATGCCAACGCTGGCGGCACCAGCCAGTTCACCGGCTACGTGTTCGCCGTCCGCAACATGATGGTGACCTTCAGCCCGATCGGCGATGCACCCCTGACCTTCACCTACGGTGAAGAAGTCGACGTTGCCTTCACCAGCTACGTCTTCAACCAGGTTGAGGTCCCCGGCTTCGTGGCAACCCTCGAGAACCCGCTTGCGTTCCTCGACTTCCTCGATCCGACCCTCACCTTCGCCTACGTTGCCCCGAGCCTCACTGAAGTCGCCCGTGGCGCCCGCCTGACCGTCTCGCCGTTCGATGGCATCACCATCGGTGGTTCGTTCGTTCAGCACGCCACCAACACCGGCGAGCAGGATGACCTGGCCAACGACAACGTCGAGACCACCGTCTGGGGCGTCGACGCCAGCGCCGCTATCAGCATCTTCAGCCTCGAAGCTGAATTCGCCAACAGCAGCGCCACCGCTGACAGCCTCGTCTACGTGACTGCCGGTATCGACACCGCCAACATCCCTGTTCTGAACAGCCTCAGCGCCAACTACCGCAGCATCCCCGCTGACTGGGACGAAGGTGGCGTCAACGCTGGCCTGAACAACGAGGACGATCAGTACCCGTTCGATGTTGACCAGACTGGCTTCGGCGTCCGCGCCAGCCTCGGCCTGTGGATCCTGGACCTCGATGCCTACTTCGAGTCCTACACCACTTCCGTCCTCAACTTTGGTGGCACTGATGCAGCCGGCGTTCTCGCCTTCGGCGTCGACGTCAGCGCTGAACTGTTCCGCGCCATCAGCCTGACCGGCTTCTTCCACAGCGCCTCCGTCGATGGCACCGTTGCCGACTCGACCCGTCGTCCGATCGACAGCACCCTTGCTGATCTGACCGCCGGCGGCACCCGCGTCGACCGCGACGGCACCCTCGACACCGGCTTCGGTGTTGGCCTCGCCCACGACGGCTCTGCTGATAACGCCCTGGTTCCGAACCTCAACTTCGACGCCAGCTTCAGCATGACCCAGGCCGGCTTCCACCGCACTGTCATCGCTGCCAACGCGGACTACACGCTCAGCCTTGGCTTCCTGCGTGCCACCCCGTACGTCGGCTTCTACAGCGCCAACAGTGCCGCTGCCAACCTGCGTCCTTACGAGAACTACAACGTCAGCGAGATCTCCGCTGGCCTGGGTCTCGAGACCGATACGTTCGACTTCTTCCTCCGCCCGAGCCTCGTTGCTGCTGCCAACTACCGCAGCGCCAACTACTCGGATAACGGCGGTGGCGTAGTCGGTGCCGCTGGTGACTTCACCGCTGACGAACTTCAGTTCAGCGTCGGTGTCGTCCTCAACGAGTTCCTGTTCGACAACAGCACTCTGACCCTGCGTTACGGCAGCTGGCAGGGCACGAACAAGAACACCGCTGCTGGCGCTGCTGCTGGTGCGAACAACGCTTCGCAGATCCACAGCGGTGGCCGCAAGGGTGACCTCAACAACGGTGATGTCTGGCAGTACGCCAACGGCTGGGAAGCCGAGTGGAACTACTACGACCTCATCCTCTCGTACGGCGTATACGTCTCGGACGACGGCACCGGCGCTTCTGCCGGCCAGGTCTTCCGCGTCCGCTACACCGTCAACTTCTAAGCTGACTGCAACTGGCTTGATCGCCAGGAGTTAAAGCTGGAAATAAAGGGCCCCGCGCAAGCGGGGCCCTTTACTGTTTGCCCGGAGTCTCAGGAAGGTCGCGGTGCGAACACGCGCAGTGAGCGGGGGAGTACCTGCACCTCCAACTGCTTGGCAGGCGGCTTTATCTCACCGTCCAGGTGGACCGTGCGAGGGGAATCCCAGCCGATGCTGAACTTGTCACCGCTGAAGCGATGGACCTGCTCATCGTCCCACGGTTCCGGTTTCGTCACGAGTGGCAGGAGCTTCAGGATCCGCAGCCTGCCGATGTCAGCCGCGACCACTATGTTGAGCAGACCATCATCGATCACTGCACCCGGCACGAAATGAAAGCTGCCCCCAGTGCGCATGCTGTTCTGCACTGAGACCAGCAGCGCACGACCGGAGAATACGGCTGTGCCAGCTGCCGCCACGGCGACCGTCGCGCGCCGCATGCGCAGCCAGCCCAGTCCCAGTGCCGTGTAATAACCTGCTGCACCGCTGAGCCAGTCGAAGCGGGTCTCACGGACACTGGCGACCTCAGCATCGAAACCGGTGCCGAGTGCGTTCACGAAACGGGACTCCAGCCGTGAACCGTCAGCCATGGTCAGCATTGCAGCGGCTGTGTCAACGAGGCGCGTGTGCCCGGACCGGACCGCCTCCAGAGCAGGCAGGAGTGAGTCACGTGGCAAGCCCAGTGCAGTAGCGAAGTCGTCAGCTGAACCTGCGGGCAGGATACCGACGGTACGGGCTGTGCCGACAGTGGCGGGCAGTACACCGTTGAGGGTGCCATCACCGCCCAGACTGAGGATGCGGGCGTCAGCAGGCAGTGCCTGCAGCAGGGCCGTCAGTGCGGTGCCCTCAGCCGGGGGCAGGACAGTCAGTGCGAGAGCATGCCGGTCAAAGAACGCGCGGACCTGCGCCAGGGCATCGGGCATGCGGCCGCGTCCGGCGCTGCTGTTGTGAACGAGATAATGCATTTGGTACTTCCCGTACGGAGATTTCATCAACTATAGCTGACGGCAGCTACAATGCGGATGTGATCAGTACAGCGCAGCTTTGGTCCCTGACAGGCCTTCCTGAGGAGTTGACAGACCTGTTCGCGACAGACCGGCCCTGGGAACTGCTGGCCCGTCTGGACGGCTTCATGGCGACCATCCGTGACGGTCGTGCCGGCCGCATTCATCCGACTGCAGTCGTAGAAGGCCCGGTATGGCTGGCTCCGGATGCTGAGATAGGCCCCGGTGCGCTGGTCGAAGGGCCGGCCTGGATAGGCAGTGGCGCGAAAGTCGGGCACGGCGCCTACTTACGTGGTGGTGCCGTGCTGGCTCCGGGCGCCAGGGTAGGCCACAGCTCAGAGGTGAAGCGGTCCATCCTGCTGAAGGACGCGAAGCTGCCGCACTTCAACTACGCAGGAGACAGCGTTATCGGCAGTGGGGTCAACCTCGGTGCAGGGGTGAAGATCGCCAATTTCAACGCCTTCGGCCACGGGGTCAGGGTAGCGGGTGCCGAGGGCCTGGAGTTGCGCAAGGCAGGTGCCCTCATAGGTGACGAAGTGTCGATCGGCTGCAACGCCGTGCTGGCGCCAGGCACCGTTGTGGGAGCCCGGACTGTCGTTTACAACGGTGCCAACATAAGAGGCGTGGTCCCGGCTGACTCGATAGTCAAGCTCAGGACCACGCTGGAAACTGTCAGCAGGAGCTGAAAGTCAGTTCAGCTGGCCGGCTCGAGCAGGCCGTAGTTACCGTCATGGCGCAGGTAGATGACATTGATGTCTTCGGTGTCCGCGTTGCGGAACATGAAGAAGTCGTGGCCAAGCGCGTCCATCTGGATGGCTGCGTCCTCAGGCGTCATGGGGCGGAGCACGTGCCGCTTCACACGTACGATGCGGGGATCGTCACTGTCCTCAACGTCTTCTACGGGAGCAGGCGGAGCCTCGTTACGGCGGGCCAGCTGACGGCCCTTGAAGCGCTTCAGCTGGCGTTCCAGCTTGTCTACGACCAGGTCCACGGCGGCGTAGGTGTCGGCGCCACTCTCTTCGGCACGGATGAGGCCACTTGGAACGTTGAGCTGCACTTCGACAGTAGCCGGCTCAGCACGTCCCTGGCGGTAGGACATGGTGACCTTGGCGTCAACGACCTGGTCGAAGAAGCGCGTCAGGCGCGCAAGCTTATCTTCTGCGTAACTGCGCATCGCATCTGTGATGTCCAGGTTACGGCCGACGATCTCGTAAATCTCCATTGAACCGCGACTCCTTTCGTTGCAGGAAAGCAACCGGTTCTGCACCCTCAGATTACCATCCCCTGACAGTTGGAAATGATGTGGATTGTCCCGGTTCGCCCATACGCATGTCGGCCGTGAACCGGCGTTCAACACACGCATCATGCTATGGTGAGAGCGTCGTGAAGGAAACTGTTGCAAGCTGCCCGGCCTACGATGCCATCCAGGTCCTGCAGGAGAAGTGGGTGCTGCACATCGTGCGGACCCTGCTCACCGGTCCCCGTGGATTCAATGAGCTGGGCCGTGAGATCGGCGGCTGTAACCCCACCACGCTCACCCAGCGGCTCGTGCTGCTGGAGAGCATGCAGATCGTCAGCAAGAACGTGCAGTCGCGGCTGCCGCCCCGCTGCACTTACGAGCTCACTGGCGCAGGTCGCGCCCTGGAGAGTGTCGTTGAGGCGATTGACAGCTGGGCGCGCACGCACATGGAATCATGCCAGTGCGGTGGCCAGGCTGCAGCATCAGAACAGCAGCGCCAGAGCGTAGCTGCCGACTGATCCGGCTTTCTTACATATGAACAACTGAGAAACGGCTGCAGGCTCAGAGCTTGCGGCGCAGCAGCTTACCCAGGCCGCTCTGACGCTGGTTCTCGAGCTCCGGGTAACGGCGCCGGTACTCTTCCAGCAGCTCGTTGGCCCGCGCAAGGCGTTCACGCAGGTCGTCTATGATACCGGCGCCCGTCGAAGTGGCCCGGCCCGTTCCGGTCAGCTGCTGGCGCAGAGTCGCGTTCTCCGCACTCAGGTCGGCAACGACCTTGCGCAGCTGCTTTACCTCATCAGAATCATCAGGCCCTGCGGCACTGCTGACAGGTGAGAGCACGCTGGCAGCCGGGATCTCCTGGGTGGAGCGGCCGGACGGTCTGCCGGACTGCTGGGGTGCTGCTGAACGCCGCGGCCTGGGCTTGCCACTGGCCTGCTGCTCACGCGCCGTGCGGATGAGTGACACTGCACGTTCGCCAAGGTTCTTGTCACCCAGGGGCTTCATCAGAAGCAGGTCCGCACCGGCCAGCTCAGCCTCGGTACGGGCCTCATCAAGGGCGGTGTCAGCTCCTGTGGTCAGGATGACCGGTACGTTGCGCAGGCGGCGGACGCCCCGCAGCTTGCGGCTGAGGTCGTAACCGTTGATCTGTGGCAGCTGTGTCGAAGCGATGACCAGGTCAGGGGTGTTGTCCTGCAGGTGCGACAGCGCTTCCCGGGCATTGAGCGCCATCACGACCTCACAGTCGTGTACCAGCAGCAGCATCTCGATGATCTGCCGCTGTGAGGCATCGGGTTCAGCAACTAAGACAGAGAACTGCGCCATCCTATCTGGCAAGATAGCACGGGGCGGCATGAAACTGGCGTGCAAATGCACTTCCGGTGCGTCTGTCACGCCAGTTGAGTCAGTTCAGCGCTTGCGGTTGCGTTTCGCCTGGTTGCCCTTGTTCCGGGAGCCGGACTGCTTCTGAACAGCCTGGCCACCGGACTGAGCCTGCGCCGGTGCAGCCTGAGGAGCGTCCCCGGAATCTTCACCGTCACGCGAAGCCGACAGCGGCAGGTTCGCCATAAGCACCATGCGTTCCCCCTGTTGTTCGAAGCGGACGTCGTACTCCTGGTCCTCGCTGGGGAAGTACTTGCCGATGACCGCGAGCAGTTCGGTCTTCAGTTCCTGCATCTTGCCTGGCGTCAGCTTCGCACGGTCGTAGGAAAGCACCAGTTTCAGGCGTTCCTTGACGTTGTCGCGGCTGCGGCGCCGGCCGAACAGACCGAACATCACTTGCCTCCGAACAGACGCCGCAGTCCGGCCAGGAAGCCGCCCTGCGGCTCACCGGTGGAGAAGGGGATCTCCTCACCGCGGATGCGGCGGGCGATGTCCCTGAAGGCGCTGCCTGCGCCGCCACGGGCGCTGGTGTCGAGGCTGGCCGGGCTGCCCAGGTTGGTCGAGACCAGGATGCGTTCGTCTTCCGGCACGATGCCGATCAGCTTCACGCCCAGGATCTCGAGTACGTCATTGACCTCGAGCATGTCCCCCCGCTTGACCATCTCGGGCCGCAGCCGGTTGACGATCAGGCGGACTTCTTCGACCGAGCTGGATTCCAGCAGACCGATGATCCTGTCAGCGTCACGGACGCTGGATACCTCTGGGTTGACGACGACCAGGGCGCCCTCTGCGGCCGACGCGGCCGTCTGGAAGCCCATCTCGATGCCGGCGGGCGAGTCGATGAGGACGCGGTCGAACTCTTCTTCCTCGAGCAGCTGACGCACGATCTCCTGCATGCGCTCGACGGACAGGGCGCCTTTGTCGCGTGTCTGTGAGGCGGCCAGCAGGTGCAGGTTCTCGACCCGCTTGTCCCGGATCAGCGCCTGTTTGAGTTTGCAGCGGCCCTCGAACACGTCGATGATGTCGTACACGACGCGGCCCTCGAGGCCCATGACGACGTCCAGGTTGCGCAGGCCCACGTCGGTATCGATGACGCAGACCCGTTCACCAAGGCTGGCCAGGGCTGCACCGACGTTCGCAGTGGTGGTCGTCTTGCCCACTCCGCCCTTGCCGGATGTCACCACTATGGCTTTGGCATTCACTAGATGGTCCTCCCGAACAATCGGACACAGCTTGATCGATTGCGTCCAGTCCGGGCACTATAACACCCGGGAAATGAGCCTGAAATGCGCTGGTCAGGCGGGTGTCAGGTTGGCGTAGCGGGCGCTCAGCCGGCGGGCACCGGCTTCATCGAACACGACCGTCAGTTCCACCTTCGCTCCCTCACCGGCTACGCCCACGATGGTGCCCAGGCCGAAGCGGGGATGGCGGACGCGTTCGCCGCCACGGAAGGTGACGGTCTTCGCTGGCGCCGCCGCGGGCGCTGCGGTTGCCGCCGGCAGGCTGGCCCCCTGCCAGGTGCCGCGGGGTTTGCGGGCCAGGTCGGACTGCGAGAACAGTTCCTGACCGAACACGTCGACCTCGACCAGGCTGCTGCGCGGGATGTCCTGCAGGAAGCGGCTGGGCCGGACCATCTCGGTCCTGCCGAACGTCATGCGTGCCTCGCAGTACTGCAGGTACAGCTCCTGCTGCGCGCGGGTGATGCCGACGTACAGCAGCCGCCGCTCCTCCTCGAGTTCGTGCAGGGAGCTGACTGAAGAGCGGTGGGGGATGAGGCCTTCCTCGAGTCCCAGCAGGAACACGACCGGGAACTCCAGCCCTTTGGCGTTGTGGAGCGTCATGAGGGTGACGGCGTCCTCCTCGACCTCCTTGTTGACGGCTTTCACAGCCATGTCATCGACACTGCCGAGCAGGGCAGCTTCGTCAAGGAAGTCTGCGAGTGAACCGCCGCCGTCTTCCTGTTCCCACTCGATGACGGCGTTGACCAGCTCGTCTAAGTTCTCGATGCGCGCCTGCGCTTCGAATGAACCTTCCTCTTTGAGCGCCTGCATGTAGCCGCTGGCGTCAAGGATGAGCTTCAGGAACTGACTGGCGCCCATGCTGTCCGTAGCGTCACTCAGGTCGTCCATCAGGCTCATGAACTCGACCAGGCGCCGGACTGCCGGTGTTCCGCGCAGTACCTCTTCTGACTGGCGGACAGCGTCTGAGAAGCGCACGCCGTGGCGGGCCGCCCAGTCGATGAGGTTCTGCTCGCTCGTCTTGCCGATGCCGCGTTTGGGGCGGTTCAGCACCCGGCGCCAGGCGAGGTCATCAGCCGGGTTCAGGGCTGCCCGCGCGTAGGCGAGGATGTCCTTTACCTCCATACGGTCGTAGAAACCCACGCCTCCGACGATGTTGGCTGCGATGCCGGCACGGCGCATGGCTTCCTCGACGGTGCGTGACTGTGAGTTGGTCCGGTAGAGCACCGCGAAGTCGCTCAGGTTCAGCGAGTGGCTGGCGCGCAGCCGTTCGATCTGCCGGGCTGCGAACTCAGCCTCGTTACGGTGGTCCGTGGCGCGGTACAGGCGCACCTTCTCGCCGTCGCCCTTGACGGGACGCAGGTCCTTGTCCAGCCGGCCGACGTTCTCGCGGATCAGTGCGTTGGCCACGCCGATGACGCTGCCGGTTGAACGGTAGTTCAGTTCCAGGCGGTACACGGCTGCGTCGGGGAAATCTTTCTGGAAGTCCAGGATGTTGCTGATGTCCGCACCGCGGAACGAGTAGACCGACTGGTCAGGGTCGCCGACGACCATCAGGTTGCGGTCGCGAGAGGCGAGCTGGTTGGTCAGGCGGTACTGGGCGTGGTTGGTGTCCTGGTACTCGTCGACGTGCATGAACACCGTGCGCTGCTGGACCCGTTCCAGCACCTCAGGCTGGTTGTCGAACAGTTCAACGCTGCGGCCGAGGATGTCGTTGAAATCAACGCCGTTCAGACCGCGGAGGCGCGCTTCGTAACGGCTGTAAACCTCGCTCACCAGTTCAAGCGGGATGGCTGAGCTGGCGTAGCCCTGGAACATCCTGTCAGCTACCTTGCCGAGCATGTCGGGCGTCCACAGGTTGCTCTTGGCCCGGTCGATGAGTGAGCGGAGCAGCCGCGGGTTGACGTCGTCGAGCCCCTGGACGGTGCCGAGGATGTCCTTGAGCAGGTCCAGCTGGTCGCTGTCGTCGAAGATGGCGAAGCCCGGCTCCAGGCCGATCAGGTCGCCGTAGGAGCGCAGGATGCGCAGGCAGGCACCGTGGAAGGTGCTGACCCACACGTCGCGTGCTGCGTCACCGGCCAGGCTGCGGACGCGTTCACGCAGTTCGCCGGCCGCCTTGTTCGTGAAGGTGACGGTCATGATCTGCTGGGGCAGTACGCCCTGCTGCTCGATCAGCCAGGCGACCCGCTGCACGACGGTGCGCGTCTTGCCCGAACCCGCGCCGGCGATGACGAGCGCGGGGCCTTCGAAATGCAGTACAGCAGCCTGCTGCTGCTCGTTCAGTCCTTTGAGGATGGGGTGGTCAGTTCCTGGCACAACTGCGTCATCATACCCGCGACTGCCGCCGCGGCCTGTCCGGCTGGGCCGGAGCCGGCAGGGAGTACAATGTCAGCATGAATGAGGCAGATCTCAAGTTCTATGCAGCGTGGGCAGAACTGCTCGGCTGGATGCGCGAGTACGCCGGGGAACGTGAACAGGCCCGCTTCGTCAAACAGGCTGACTTCACGGAGTACATCTACCGCATGGCGCGTCCGTACGAGATGCCGACGACGATAATGTCGGCCAGCCTGTCGGATGAGGACGACCGGCCAGTGCTGCTCGTCAGTGCCAGCCCGCGGCACGCAGTGTTCAAGGAAGTGCAGTTGCACCCCTTCGACTCGCACGTTTACCGTAATCTCAGTCTGGCGGAGGACGGAACGGGCCTCGCCGAAGGCAGGCGCCGGTTCACGAAGCAGATGCTGTTCGATCTGGCTGACCGGCTGTTCCGGGTTCCGCAGGCAGCCTGAAGGGGGACTGACAACAGATGGACTTTTCCGTATTCCTGACCGGGTTGCACAACCTGGTCCGCTGGCTCGTGGTGATCGCGGGTCTGCTGGCTTTCGTGACGATGCTGACCGGCATGACGGGTGGCCGCAGGTACGGCCCGGGTGACCGGCGCGCCGGCCTCATCTTCCAGATCGTCATGGATATCCAGCTGCTCGTCGGCATCGTGCTGTTCGGAGTCAGCCCGCTTATCCGTGCCGGCATGCAGAACATGAGCGTCGCGATGGGCGACTCCCAGCTGCGGTTCTTCTTCATGGAGCACACGGCCATGATGGTGCTCGCAGTGGCGATGGTGCACATCGGCTTTTCGCAGACGAAGAAGGAAGGCCTGAGTGACCGGGCCCGCTTCAGCCGTGGCGTGATCTTCTACGGGCTGTCGCTCGTGCTGATCGCACTGGCCACGCCGTGGGGCCGCAGCCTCATCCCCTGGGCCTGAAGCAGCAGCTCACCCGCTGAAGAGAAGGGGGCTCCCGGCATGCTGTCCGGGAGCCCCCTTCTTACTGTGACTGAGTGTCCGGCTCAGTCGCCAGACTGACGTCCGGCGCCATGACCACCGCTGCGGCGACGGTTGTTACGGCTGCGGGAACCGCCGCCGGGCCGGCGCTGCTGACCGGACGGCTGGTTGCCGTTGCCGCCCTGGCTGCCGGCAGCACGCTGCTGCTGCGGCCGGCGCTGACCCTGGCCCTGACCGCGTCGGCCACCCTGGTTGTCCTTAGGTGGGAGAACGTCAGGATCGAAGGTGAAGTCATCAAGCTCGATCCGGTCGATGCGGCCCACGGCCTGTTCGATCATGCGGATCTGCCGTGCGTCGTCACTCGTGATGAACGTGAATGCCTCACCGGTGCGCTGCGCCCGGCCGGTACGGCCGATCCGGTGCGTGTAAGCTTCGGCGGTCGAAGGGATGTCGTAGTTGTAGACGTGGGTCACGCGTGAGATGTCGATACCGCGGGCTGCGATGTCAGTCGCCACCATGATGTGGTAGCGGCCTTCCTTGAAGCCGTCGAGTGCTTCCTGGCGGCGCCGCTGTGACAGGTTGCCCTGCAGCGAGGTGACGAAGTAGTTCTCGCGGTCCAGCTGCTCAGCCAGGCGCTTGGCGCCGTGTTTGGTGCGCGTGAAGATCAGGGCTGAGCGGGGGTCATGCTCCTTGAGCAGCCGGAGCAGCAGTTCGGTCTTGCGTTTGCGCTGTACCGGGTACAGGGCGTGCGTCACGGTCTCTACCGGCCGGGTACGGGCGACCTCAACGGTGACGGGTTCGCTCAGTATGTCCATCGCCAGGCTGCGGATCTCAGCGGGCATGGTCGCTGAGAACAGCAGCTTCTGCGAGTCTGCCGGAACCGCACGCACGATGCGGCGGATCTGCGGCAGGAAACCCATGTCGAACATGTGGTCAGCCTCGTCCAGGACGAGTACTTCAACGTTGCTCAGGTCGGCGTTGCCGCGTTCCATATGATCGAGCAGCCGGCCGGGGCAGGCGACTACGATCTCGGTGCGGCCACGCAGCGCCTGCGTCTGCGGCTGCATGCCCACACCGCCGTAAACAGCGGTGCTGCGCAGGCTGGTGCTGATGCCCAGCCGGCGGGCTTCCTCGTTGATCTGTTCGGCCAGCTCGCGGGTCGGTGCAACGATGAGGGCGCGGATGGTGCCGCGCTTGCCGTCGAGCAGCCGGTTGAGCAGCGGCAGCACGAACGCGGCGGTCTTGCCGGTCCCGGTCTGGGCCAGGCCCAGGACATCCTGGCCGCGCATCACGGCAGGGATGGCCTGTTTCTGAATGGGGGTCGGCTCGGTGTAACCGGCCGTGCGGATGCCAGCCGCCACGCGCTCGTGGAGGCCGAATTCTTCAAATGACATGTGAGTCCTCTCCTGGCTAAACACCAGCCAAGTCGCACTCTCAGACTGATATAAGGGAGTCTAGCGAAGTAACTATAACGCAGTGGACACGCTGCAAGTGCGTCCTGCAGCACATCCCGCAGGTCAGATCTCCGGGATGGCGAGTGTCGCCAGCAGCTCGTCGTGGATGCTGCCGTTGCTGGCGACCAGCAGCGGGTTGTCGATCCCGTAATGTCCACCCAGGCGGTCTGAAACCCGGCCTCCGGCCTCGCGCAGGATAAGCACGCCGGCGGCTACGTCCCACGGGTTGAGGGTCAGTTCCCAGAAACCGTCGGCCCGGCCGCAGGCGACGAGGCACAGGTCGAGCGCACCGGCGCCGGCCCTGCGTACTGCCCGGGCGCTGCGCAGCGCGCGGCCGAACAGCGGCAGGTTGTCGCTGATGTTCTTCTCGGTGGAGGCGAAGCCGGTCGACAGAAGCGCGTTGCTCAGCCGGCTTTCGCTGCTGACCCGGATGGGACTGCCGTTGCGGAAAGCGCCGCCACCACGCACGGCGGTGTACAGCTCATCGCGGACGCTGTCCAGAACGACGCCCACTTCGACCTGGCCGTCGACCTCAAGCGCGATGGATACGCAATAGAAAGGGAAACCGTGCGCGTAGTTGAGGGTGCCGTCCAGCGGATCGACGATCCAGCGCCAGCGGCTGTGGCCGGCCCGGCCAGCCAGTTCGCCCTGTTCCTCACCCAGGATCGTGTGATCGGGATGGGCGGCGCTGATCAGCTCACGTATGCGGCGCTCACTCTCTTTGTCGACCTTGGTGACCAGATCGGCGTAGTTTGCTTTGGTGTCGATCTGCTTGTCGATGTCCTCCGCATGGAAGCGGTGGATGGCAGCTGCGGCACGCGCCGCCTGGATCGCGGTGGTCAGGTACTCGTTCATTACGTTCATGATATGCCTAGCCGGCTCAGCTGCGGTTCTCAAGATCGCCTGAGCCGGAAACCATCGGCGTGATCAGCCGGGCGTGCCGGTCGAAGGTCACGTAATGGATGGCCCAGCTGATAAGGGCGCCGATACGGTTGCGGTGACCAGGCAGGTACAGCAGGTGGATGAACAGCCAGGCCAGCCAGCCGATGAAGCCGGTGAAGCGCAGGCCGCCGAGACGACGGCTCAGCTGGGCGACCCCGGAGTTCCGGCCGATGATGGCCATGTTGCCCCGGTCGGCGTACTCGAACCTGCCTGTCGGCCGGCCCTGAAGCTGGGCGATGACCTGCTTCGCGGCGAAACGGCCCTGCTGGATGGCAACCTGGCCGACCTGTGGGAATACCCGCTGTTCCGGCCCGACTGCCCCGACGATGTCGCCGGCCGCGAACGCGAAGGGCCGGCCGGGCAGACTGAGGTCGTCGCCTGTCACCAGGCGGTTGCCCCGGCCGGTCTCGCTGTCCATGGCAGCAGCCAGGTTGGCGGCCCGGACCCCGGCTGCCCAGATGACGGTGCGGGTGGCGAGCGTCTGACCGTCAGCGGTAGTGGCGCCGGTCGCATCGACTGAGGTGAGGGAGGTGTTCAGGTGGATTTTCACGCCGCGCGACTCCAGCACCCGGCGGGCGTAGTCGCTGAGCCGGGGTTCGAACGCCGTGAGCACGCCGTCCTGCGCTTCGACGAGGTGGACCTGGGCGCGGCTGACATCAAGCTCCGGGAAATCGCGGGGCAGCACACGGTCGAACAGTTCGACCATCGCTCCGGCCATCTCGACACCGGTCGGTCCGCCGCCGACGATGACGAAGTTCAGCAGTGAAGGATCGAAATCTTCCGGGTCGCGGCTGGCCAGCTCGAACTGGCTGAGGATGTGGCTGCGAAGGTTGTTCGCTTCGGTCAGGGTCTTGAGGAAGAACGCGTGGCTGGCGACGCCGGGAATGCCGAAGTGGTTGTAGGCCGAGCCGGCTGACTGGATGAGCCAGTCGAAACGGACCGGCTGGCCGCTTCCGGTCAGTACGAGCCGTTCCTGCCAGTCGATGCCGGTCACGCTGTCAAGGACGAAGCGCACGTTCTTCTGCCTGTGCAGGGTGCTGCGCACGGTGCGGGCGACTTCGTTCGGTTCGAGCAGGGCCGTCGCGACCTGGTACAGCAGGGGCTGAAACGTGTGGTAGTTGTTCCGGTCGATAAGCACGACGTCGACGTCGGTGTGCCGGAGCGTCCTTACGGCGCTGAGACCGGCGAAACCGGCACCGATAACTGCAACTGTTGGCCTGGCCATCTCCTGCCTCCGCTGAGCCGGTCCGAAGTGACCGGGTGCTTGCCGGAGAGTAGCATGTGCAAAGAGTCACAAGCGTTATGCGGTGTGCGTTCAGCTACAACGACTGAGGGGCTCCCACATTCAGGAGCCGCTAAGTCAACCTGCTGTCAACTCTGAAAGTTCAGCCGCGGACCCGGTCTTTGAGCCCCTTCCCGGGTTTGAACGCCGGGTACTTGCTGGCCGGGATCTTGATCTTCTCGGTGGTGCCCGGTTTGACACCGCTGCGCGCTTTGCGCTTGCGTACTTCGAACGTGCCGAAGCCGGTCAGCTGCACCTTCCCGCCTGATTCCAGGCTGGCGATGATCTCGCTCAGTGCGGTATCAACGACTTGCTTGACGTCACGTCTGCTCTTGCCCGTCTGTTCCGCAACCTTGCTGACGAGATCAGCCTTGGATACGGTGCGCTGCTTGGCCATGCACGATCCTCCCAAATCCAGTTTGATTTGCCGCGAATGTTAGCACGTATGGCTGCCCAGCGGCAAGTCAGCTGTCTGAGGCAACGTTCACCGGCCCCATGCGTCGGTCGGCTGGCAGGTGTTCGTTGATGGCGGAAGTGAGGACTGCCGTAAGCTCCTGGGCGGTCAGGTCCGGCTCAGGTACAAGCGGTTCAGCGAAATGCACCCGGAACGCCCGGCCCTCACGCCACACGGCCGTGGGCAGCAGGCCCGCGCCGCTGCGCTGTGCCAGGAAGGCGGCGCCGTTCAGTGCCGCGGCTTCGCCGGCATTGCGGGTTCCCTGGATGAATATGCCGACCGCCAGGCCGCTGCGCAGCTTGCGCATGGCAGTCCTGATCGAAGAAGTGTCGTTGCGGCCCCGGTCGACCGGGAAAGTGCGCAGGCCGTGCATGAGCACAGCCATAGCCGGGTTCGCGAACAGCTCCTTCTTGGCCATGAAGTGGATCTCGCGGGGGACTGAAACGCCGACTACGGGTGGGTCCAGCGAGCTGAAGTGGTTACAGGCGACGACGAGACCGCCCTCGCGGGGCACGTTGTCAGTACCGGTGACCCGCAGGCCCAGGAACAGCTTCGCCCACGTGCGGAACGCCCAGACAGCGAACCGGTAGAACCACATCCCGCTGACCAGCTTCTTCAGCATTCAGGCAGCTCCCGGCTGGCCCGCCTGACGTCCGGACTGCGACCGGCGCTGCCGCCGGTCCAGGAGCAGGGCTGCCAGGACCCCGAAAAGGGCGATGAGCGCGTGCAGAGCGATCCAGCTGAGGCCGCCATCACCCCAGGGCAGGTCGACTTCGAACAGCTCCTGGTCCGACAGCGCGTAACTGACGATCTGCGGAGCGCTCTGCAGCAGCGGTGAGACGATCACGGCGGCGTAACGCCAGGCGTACTCCAGGCCCAGCATTCCGAGCAGGTTGGAAGCGAGGATGATGGGCAGCATGACCAGCCAGTCGCCGTCGCCGGTCAGCAGACCGGCCAGTGGCGCCACGAGGGCCGTGAGCAGCGACAGTTGCGCACCGGCCACGGCGAACGAGGCATAGCTGAACAGCAGGACGCCGGCACTGCGCACGATGAGCGGCAGCGGAGCGACTGCACAGGCTGCGGCGGCCAGGAACAGGAAGAGGCCGATCACGAGCGCGCGGGACTTGTTCGCCTGAGTCACGCGCCAATATTACCAGTCAGCAGCAGCACGGGCGAACTCAGTCAGCGGTGGCCATGCCGAGCCGTTCCCGGATGGCGGGCACCCGGCGCAGGAACCGGCCGGTGCTGGAGGCGTCGCTGGCGGCGACCTGCTCAGGAGTGCCCTCGGCGACGATCGTTCCACCACGCACCCCGCCGTCCGGTCCCAGGTCGATGATCCAGTCGGCGGTCTTGATCACGTCGGTGTTGTGTTCGATGACCACGAGGCTGTTACCGTTGTCGACCAGGCGGTGCAGAACGTCCAGGAGCTTGCGGGTGTCTTCGAAGTGCAGGCCGGTCGTCGGTTCGTCGAGGATGTACATCGTCTTGCCGGTC
>CAYPKV010000003.1:27969-37337 GCA_964411415.1 uncultured bacterium | reverse complement strand
CCGCAGGTCTGGCCCAGACCCTGACGATGGCACAGACTTCCAACCCCGTTACCCTTGACCCGAACCGGACCTTCAACGGCCTGTCGTTCTCCATCACCAACCAGGTCTACGAGACCCTCGTCTACTTCGGCAGCGATGGTGTCATCCAGCCGCGGCTGGCTGAATCCTGGGAGTTCACTGAAGAGAACGTCCTGCAGCTGAACATCCGTCAGGGTGTCACCTTCCATGATGGCGCCGCCCTCGATGCGGATGCCGTCGTCGCCTCGCTCGAGCACTTCCTGGATCCGGAAGCCACCAACCCAGGCCGTTTCGTCCTCAGCCGCCTGAGCGACGTCCGCGCCGTCGATGAGTTCACCGTCGAGCTCGAGACCGACACCCCGTTCGCTCCGCTGCTCGCCCACCTGGCCCACCCCGTGGCCGCCATCGTGCAGGCTGAGCACGGTGCTGCCCTCGACCGCAACCCGGTCGGTACCGGCCCGTTCCGCTTCGTCTCCTGGGAGCAGGACGCCCAGGTCGTGCTGGAAGCCAACCCTGACTACTGGGGCGGCGAGCCGGCCATCAAACAGGTCGTCACCCGCATCATCCCCGATGTCGCCACCATCCTGGTTGAACTCCGCAGCGGCGGCGTCGACGCCTACTACGGCATTCCTGCCGACAGCTTCGAATCCATCGCCAGTGCACCGGGCCTGGAAGCCGTCAGCTTCCTCGGCTGGGGCAGCAACTACGTCGGCTTCAACGTGCAGAACCCGAAGCTTGAAGACGTCCGCGTCCGTCAGGCGATCGCTCACGTGATCGACAAGGAACTCATCGGTGACATCGTCAACGGCCTGCCTGCCGTCGCGGCCATCCCGCCGACCGTCGCCTACGCCGCTGAGGACCTCGAAGACCCGTACGCTTACGACCCCGAGCGCGCCCGTGAACTGCTGGCCGAGGCCGGCGTGACTGACCTGAGCCTGCGCATCGACGTCTACACCGACCCGACCCTCGAGACCATCGCCCAGATCCTGCAGGCTGAACTCGCCAACATCGGCATCAACCTGGAGATCCGCACCCAGCCGTACGCTGCGTACGCCGAAGCGGTGCTCGAGGACGGCCTGGAACTGTACGTCTCCGGCTGGGGCACCGTCACTCTGGACGCCGACTACGCGCTTTACGGCTTCCTGCACCCGTCTGAGATCGGTGGCGGCAGCAACACCTCCCGCTACGTCGATGACGAGGTGACCGCGCTGCTGGAGACCGGCCGCAACAACCCGGACCCCCAGGTGCGCGAGGACGCCTACCATGCAGTCCAGGAGCAGATCCTGGTTGACGTGCCGTTCGTGACCGTCAACTACCCGCTGTCGACCTTCGCCAAGACCGCTGCCCTGCAGGGAGAGAACGTCAACTTCTCCGTCATCGGTTTCGACCTGCGTGACGCGACCCTGAACCGCTAAGCACTCTTGCTGAGGTACGTCACCGGTCGCCTCGTGGGCCTGCTGCCCGTTCTGCTCGGCGTGACCATTCTCGTGTTCGTGATGCTGAGGATCGCCCCTGGCGATCCTCTCATCGCGTTGCTGGGCGAGGAAGCCCAGGGCATGAGCCGGGAAGCGCTCGATGAGCTCCGTGTGCAGTACGGCTTCGACCGCGATCCCGTGTCGCAGTACCTCGGCTTCCTCGGAGGTGCACTGACAGGCGACCTGGGCAACTCGGTGCGGACCGGCCAGCCGGTGCTGCGCGAGATCGCAGTGCGGCTGCCTGCCACCCTGCAGCTGGCGGGGGCGGGCATGCTCATCGCCCTGGTCATCGGCCTCAGCCTGGGCATCCTGGCAGCCGTGTACCGGCGGACAGTGCTTGATTACCTGGCGGTCATCGTCGCCCTGGCGGGCGTGTCGATCCCGGTGTTCTGGTCCGGCCTCATCCTGATGCTGTTCTTCGCCCTGCAGCTCGGCTGGCTGCCGGCTTCGGGCTACGGCACGTGGCGGCACCTGGTGCTGCCGGCGACCGCCATCGGTTTCTCGTCCTCAGCGATCATCGCGCGGGTCACCCGCAGCAGCATGATCGAAGTGCTCCGGTCCGATTACGTGCGGACCGCCCGCGCCAAGGGACTCACTGACCGGCGTATCAACCTGCGGCACGCCCTGCGGAACGCCATGCTGCCGGTGATCACAGTGGTCGGCCTGCAGTTCGGCGGACTGCTCGGTGGGTCCGTACTGACCGAGACAGTGTTCGCCTGGCCTGGCCTGGGCCGGCTGGTGGTGGACTCGATCCGCGCTCAGGACGGACCGCTGGTACAGGGCACGGTGCTGTTCATCGCCGTTGTTTTCATCGTGATCAACCTGCTTGTTGACCTGTCCTACGCACTCCTCAACCCCAGGATCAGATATGGCTGAGCAGACCCTGCCCCAGGCGCCCAGGCAGACCGGCTTCTGGTCGTCGCCGCCGCTGCGCCGCTTCTTCCGAAACCGGATGGCAGTCATCGGCCTCGTCATCATCGTCGTGCTCGTACTGGTTGCCGTGTTCGCACCGGTCATCGCGCCGGTGCCGCCTGCGCAGCAGAACCTGCGCGCGCGCCTGCAGCCACCTTCCGCCGAACACTGGTTCGGAACGGACGAGTACGGACGTTCCGTGTTCAGCCGCGTGGTTTACGGCGCCAGGGTCTCACTGCTGACCGGTACCATACCGGTCCTCGCCGCCGGACTCATCGGCACCCTGCTCGGCCTGCTTGCCGGTTACTACCGGGGCTG
Source organism: uncultured bacterium (assembly GCA_964411415.1). Classification (GTDB taxonomy): domain Bacteria; phylum Deinococcota; class Deinococci; order Deinococcales; family Trueperaceae; genus CALDPK01. Next base: position 34,614 of record CAYPKV010000003.1, on the reverse strand, counting down.
GCTTGACAACGTGCTCATGCGGATCATGGACGTCCTGCTGGCGTTCCCATCAATACTTCTGGCACTGGCCATCGTCGGTGCCCTGGGCCCGGGCCTCACCAACGCTGTGATCGCCGTCGCGATCGTAAGCATCCCCGAATACGCCCGCATTGTCCGCAGCGTCGTGCTGGGTACGCGTGAGGAGGAGTACGTCCAGGCAGCCTCCGCTGTCGGTGTGCGCACGCCACGCAAGCTGTTCATGCACATACTCCCGTCCGCGCTCGGGCCACTGTCGGTCCAGGCGAGCCTGGGAGTCGGCTTCGCCATCCTCAGCCTCGCGGGCCTCAGCTTCCTGGGCCTGGGCATCCAGCCACCTGCAGCTGACTGGGGCGAGATGCTCAACCGGGGCCGTCGGTTCCTGCCTGATTCCGACTGGCTGCTGGTGTTTCCCGGCCTGGCTATATCGCTTACCGTACTTGGCTTCAACCTGCTTGGAGACGGCATCCGCGACGCCCTTGATCCACGCGACTGACCGATATTCATGGTCCGGTGATGGATGTAAGAAGTCCGTTACCGTCATTGCTTAGAATCCAGTCATGCATCTGCAGCGGCTCAGCCGAGCTCTCGTCCTGGTCGCGATGAGCCTGCTGGCTGTAATCGGCACCTGGTTGCTCGCTGAACCCCTCGGGATACGTGCACTGTTCCTGACCGTCGTGCCGATCACGCTGATCGGCTGGTTCGGAGGAATCGCTGCAGGTGCTGCGGCCGGCCTCGCGATGCTCGTATACGCGCTCTGGTTGCCGCTGCTCCCCGGCATGGAACGGCCGACGCTCGATCAGTTGTTGCTGCTGATCGTCCTGGCGTCGGCCGGTCCGTTCTTCGGCGCCCTCCAGATGCTGAAGCGCGGCCGTGACGAACACCGGCGCGCTTCGAGCGAAGCTCGTTTCGACCCCCTGACCGGCCTGCGCAACCGTGCTGCCCTCACTGAAGAACTGAACGTTCTGCTGGAAGCAGCCCGCCGCAACGAAACACAGCTGGCCGTCCTGTTCGTGGACCTGGACCGCTTCAAGATAATCAACGACACGTTCGGGCATGCAGCAGGTGATGCGGTGCTCCGGGAGATCGCCCGCCGGCTCGGGGAACACTCACATGGTGGTGAACTGACCGCACGCTTAGGTGGCGATGAGTTCGTTCTGGCCATCCCCGATGTCGCTGACATGGACTACCTGTCTGCCCGGGCGCGGCGGCTGCTCAGCGCCCTCGGCGCGCCGATCGACCTGGGCAACACCAGCAGCAGTGTGGGAGCCAGCATCGGCATAAGTGTCTTCCCGACGGACGGTCTGGACGTCGATGCCCTGATCAAGTTCGCTGACAGCGCCATGTACCAGGTGAAGTCGGGTGGCAAGAACTACTTCTCTTTCTCGACTGATGACATGCGCCAGCAGCGGACGCGCCAGCTGGAACTGGAACGCTGTCTGCGTGACGCCATGGGTGCCAACGAGTTTGCCATCCATTACCAGCCGCAGGTGGATCTGCGCAGTGGCCGGGTCGTTGGTTTCGAGGCGCTCCTGCGCTGGCACAGCAGCGAACTCGGCTCGGTAGCACCTGAGGAGTTCATCCCCATCGCCGAGGAGACCGGCCTGATAATCCCGCTGGGGCACTGGCTGCTGCGCGAGGTGTGTCAGCAGGCGGCCAGCTGGCGCCGTTCAGGCCTGCCTGCGCTGCGGCTCGCGGTCAACGTGTCGCCGCTGCAGTTCACCCATCCTGATTTCATCGGTCACGTGAAGCAGGCCGTCCGGGACGCGGGCATGCTGCCCAACAGCCTCGAGCTGGAGATCACCGAAGGTCTGCTGCTGCAGGACAACGAACTGGTTTTCAAGACGCTGCAGCGGCTGCGGCGCCTGGAGATCCGCACGACGCTCGATGACTTCGGCACCGGCTACTCGTCGCTCGCCTACCTGGAGCGCCTGCCGATCGCCAGCCTCAAGATCCCCGGCACTTTCGTGGCCGGCACCGGTGACGGGCTGCCCCGTGGCGGCATGGACCGGGCGCGCAGCACTGTCATCGTGCAGGCGATATGCGCCATGGGGCACAAGCTGAGCAAGGCGGTCATCGCTGAAGGAATCGAGACGGAAGGTCAGCTGCGCTTCCTGCAGGACATCGGAGTGGACTACGGTCAGGGTTACCTGTTCGGAGCGGCCATGAAGGTCAGTGACGCAGAGTTGATGCAGCGGACGCAGATGAACCTGCTGGCACCCAGGCGCAGACCCGTCGGCGCTGCCGGACAGATCGGCGAGACGCTGTTCTGAGCGGCCCTGCAACAGGCAGCCGGCACCTGAGTGGATCAGGCACCGGCTGCTTGCGAGTAACCGTTCATTTTTGGCAGGATGCCTTTCGCCTCCCAGCTCAGGCAATCCCTCACAGTTCCCGTCTTCCTTAGCAAAGTCTCTACAGACCCGCTGTCCCCCCGGACAAGGAGAATGATAGCAGGCCGACGATGAGAAACCTCATCGTCGGCGCTCATGTTCAGTCGATCGGCAGGTAACCGGTGACGGTCAGGGTGACGTCGCCGATGTCGTACTCAGCGTAGCCGCCGAGTACCAGGTACCAGCGGCCCGCGGTCAGCTGCAGGAGCAGACGTGAAGCCAGGTAAGCGTCGGGCACGGCCGGGTCGTAGGCGGTGTCGTTCCAGCCGTGCAGCGTGCCGTCTTCGGCGAACAGCATGAGGACGCTGTCTACGGTTTCCGAGTTGCTTTCGAACACGACGAGCGTGTCCTCTTCCAGGACGAGCTCGAACAGCTGGCTCGGGCCGAAGTAGCCTTCGCCGGTGATCGGCATGCCTTCCTCGAGGACGACATCGTAGCTTTCGCCAAGCTCGATCCGGGTGCTGTTGGCCGGGTCGAGCGGGTTCTGGAACGCAGCGGCGTCTGCGACGCTGTAAGTCAGCTCGTAGTCACCCAGGTCGCTGGCGGAGTAGCCGGTGACGATCGCGAAGTAGCGGCCGTCCTGCGGCAGCGTCATGTACAGACCCGAGGAGAAGAAGTACTCGGCTGAGCCGTCCCAGTCGTCATCGTTCCAGTCGTACAGCACACCATCGGGGGTGTACACGGTGAGCCAGGTGTCGAAGTCCTGGCTGTTCAGCTGCAGCTGAACTTCGTCGCCGGCTGCGCCATCGAAGAAGTAAACATGAAGACGGGTGCCATCCTTGAAGTTCTGGCCGTCGGTGTCAGTCAGCGTGCCGTATGCGGTCTCACCCGGCTGCAGCACCGGAGTGTTGAACGAGTAGTAGGTCGGCGGGATGAGCCGCTGGGCGAGGGCCGGCGAGGCTGCGAGCGAGATGGTGAGCAGCACTGCAAGTCTGCGAAGGTGGATCTTCATATCGGATGGCTCCTTTGGACCCATGGTGACTGCCATGGGAGTCCGGCCATCTTAATATCTCACCGTTGCAGCACCGTGACAGTGCGTCAGGGACGGCGGCGAAACAGACGGTAGACGAATGCGAACAGCACCCCGGCTGCGGCGCCGGCGCCAAGCATGTACAGGGGATGGATATCGCCGAAAGCGGGCATGGACTGACTGTAGCACCCGTCCGCCACTCCATCAGGTCAGACAGAGACAGGTACGGGGCCGTGAGCAGCGGCCCCGTACCTGTCTCTGTCTGGCGTCAGTTGTTCAGCGGTTCGCGCCGAGGCCGATCTGACCACAGGCGACGGCCCGGTCGATCTCCAGGAAGCCGGCGTCGTTCAGGGCCGGCAGTTCACTGCCCTGGAAGATGTACATGAAGTACTGGTTCTGCTCGATGTGCTCAACGCTGAGGCTGATCTCATCGATGCTGACGAACGGGTCGTTGGTGAAGGAGCCTACGGGTGCAAGTGCCGTGACCATCTCCCGGTCCGGACCGCAGGTGCCTTCGAACAGCACCGGCAGGTAGGTGCTGCCACGGACGATGTTGCTGAGCGTGACCACGACGCGGGTGTGGCCCATCTCTTCAGTCATCTGCACGTAGCCGCTGACGCCACTGCCGTCGATGGGGAAGACGCCGTAGCTGGCGGTCTGCGGGAAAGCTGAAGGCAGCTGGGCAGCCGCAAGTGGCAACAGTGCAGCCAGGATGGTACCCAGAATGAACTTACGCATGGTTGATGACCCTTTCCGGAGGCGGACCTCCATACCTGAACGTTGTACGTCACGTTATGAAGGAGAGACAGTAACACAGCACTCTGATGCAACTTCAGTGGCCGGCCGGTCAGTTATCCTTTCGCCGATGGAAGCTATCGAACTGCGCCGGCTGCTTGACATGTCTGACCTGTTGCGTTGCACGGAGATCGAGAAGGCGATCTGGGGCGAAGGGATCGTCCCGGTCCACATGCTCCGGGCAGTGACCCAGATGGGTGGGCTCGCCATCGGTGCTTTCAGCGGTAGCGAGATGGCCGGCTTCGTGTTCGGCTTCCTCGGCAGCCTCGAACGTGACGGCCAGCGCCGGCTGCTGCACCATTCCCACGTGATGGGGGTCCTGCCCCGCTTCCGCGGACGCGGCATCGGCGCTGCCCTGAAACGGTTCCAGGCTCAGTGTTGCCTGGAGCAGGGCGTGGAGCTGATGACGTGGACGTTCGATCCGCTGCGGGGCCGTAACGCCCACCTGAACATCGAGAACCTCGGTGCCATCGTCCGCATTTACGAACCGAAACATTACGGCGACATGCACGACGCCCAGAACGGGCAGCTGGACAGTGACCGGCTGCTGGCCGAATGGCACCTGGCTGAACCGGCCGCGCGCTGGGATGGCGATCCTGACTCGCTGCTGCCCGCCCTGCAGACCGCTGCTGATGGCGGTCCGGCCGAGCCGCTGCTGGACCTGAGCGCACAGGCGGTGCACGTGGCGGTACCGGCAGACTTAGACGAGCTCCTGACCAGCTCGCCCGCTGTCGCGGTCCGCTGGCGCCTGGCGGTGCGTGACACGCTGATGCATTACCTGAACAGCGGCTTCACTGCAAGCCGGTTCCTGCGTGGCGGTTACGTCCTGCACAGGGACTGAACCTGCCTGCCGCCGGGTGTAGGCTTGGGGGCAGGAGGATGTTCAGTGAAGATCGAAGTCGTTCAAGGTGAACTGCAGAGTTTCCAGGCCGACACGCTGATAGTCAACCTGTTCAGCGGAGTTGAGCAGCCCGGTGGTGGCACCGGCGCGGTAGATGCCGCACTCGGTGGACAGATCAGCGACCTGATCCGCCAGGGTGACGTGACGGGGAAAGCCGGCGAACTGACGGTCCTGTACCCACGCGGTGCGGTCGGAGCCGGACGTGTCATCGTCGTCGGTCTCGGCAAGGCCGCTGAGTTCGATGCTGAAGCGGCCCGGCGCGCTGCAGGCAAGGCGGCACTGCGGGCCCGTGAGCTCGGCTCAGACACCATCGCGACCATCGTGCACGGTGCAGGCGCCGGTGGCCTGGACGCTGCCGCTGCGGCTGCCGCAACGGCCGAAGGCACGCTGCTGGCCCTGTACCGCTACGACGCACCGCGTGAGAAGAAAGACGAGGCGCGCCAGCCGGAGCGGGTCGTCCTGGTCGAGAACGACGCCGCCCGCGTACCGGCGATGCAGGAAGCAGTGGCCCTGGCGGCTGCAGTGAGCGAGGGTGTGTTCCTGGCCCGTGACCTGGTCAACGGTCCGTCCAACATCGTCACCCCTGAGTACATGGCTGCCAGCGCCCGCGAGCTGGCCGACACCTACGGTTTCAGCATCACGGTCGGTGACCGCAGCTGGGCGGAGGAGCAGCAGATGGGCGCGTTCCTGGGCGTATCGGCCGGCACCGCCCGTGAACCGGCTTTCATCGTCCTGGAGCACAACCCCACCCGCAGCGAGGAAGCGCCCGTCGTGCTGGTCGGCAAGGGCCTGACGTTCGACACCGGTGGCATCTCCCTGAAGCCTGCTGCCAACATGCAGAACATGATCTCGGACATGGGTGGCGCCGCAGCGGTGCTCGGCACCATGAAGGCTGTTGGTGAGGCTGGTCTGCAGCGCCGCGTCGTGGCGATCGCCGCCTGCACCGAGAACATGCCGGACGGCAACTCGTTCCGCCCCGGTGACGTGCTTACCGCCAGCAACGGCAAGACCATCGAGATCACCAACACTGACGCTGAGGGCCGCCTCGTGCTGGCCGATGCCCTCGCGTACGCTGCCCGCTACAGCCCGGCAGCTGTGGTCGACCTGGCCACCCTCACTGGCGCCTGTGTCGTGGCGCTCGGCAACGACACCGCCGCCGGCCTGTTCAGCAACGACGACGGCCTGCGTGATCAGTTCGTGGCCGCCGGTAACGCCACGTTCGAGCGCGCCTGGCCGATGCCGATATTCCCGGAGCACAGCCGCGAGATGAAATCCGACGTCGCTGACCTCACCAACGCGTCCGGCAACCGTGCCGGTGGAGCCTGCACCGCTGCGGCGTTCCTGAAAGAGTTCACCGACTACCCGTGGGTCCACCTGGACATCGCCGGCATGGCCTTCTCGGGCAAGGCCCGGCCGTACAGCAGCAAGGGTGCGACCGGCTACGGTGTGCGGCTGCTGATGAACTGGCTGGCCGCCAGCTGAGACTCGCCCTGAGGCAGTGAATGAAAGGTTGCGCCCCCGGATTATCCGATCCGGGGGCGCAACCTTAGTTTCTGTGCTGTCTCAGCTGCTCA
>CAYPKV010000003.1:17398-27959 GCA_964411415.1 uncultured bacterium | reverse complement strand
GGCCTTACAGCAGCATGGGTGCGACCGGCTTCGGTGTGCGGCTGCTTATGAACTGGCTGGCCGCCAGGTGCGGTCCACCCTGAGGCAGTGAACAGGAAGGCAGCGCCCCCGGATCATCCGGGGGCGCTGCCGCAGTTTCTGTGCGTGTCAGCTGCTCAGAACAGGCTGATGTCGATACCTGAGGTTGTCTCACCGCCGTACAGCCTGACGATGGCCGGGTGCTGACCCCATGGTTCGTTGCTGTCGATGCCCCAGACGCCGTTGGCGGGATCGCTGTTGCCGTTCAGGTCCTGCCAGCCTTCCACGTAGTAAGAGCCCGCGGTCAGGCCGGTTATCCGGTACGGCTGGCCGCCGGCCGGGACGTTGTCGAACGCGGCGAACCATTCCGGTGTGACGGTGTCGCACCAGGCGTCGTCACAGCTGCTCAGCATCACGTACGTCTTCACGTCGCTGGGCGGGGGAGGCGGAGGCGGCGGCGGAGGCGGGGGCGGCGGCTCTTCGCCACCACCGCCGCTGCCGGCGGTCAGCGCCGCAGCTGCGTCGATCAGACCGGCGCTGTAACCGCCCTTGCTGACGTTTATGGTCGACGTGGACTGCAGCCTGTTGATGATCTGGTTCAGACTGAGTCCCGGCTCCTCGCTCAGGAGCAACGCCACGACTCCAGCCACGTGCGGGGCGGCCATCGAGGTGCCCTGGTAGAACGCGTATACCGGGTTGCCCTGCTGGTTGAGCAGCGGGCTGAGCACGCCGTAAGGGTACGACTGGCTGCCGGCCTGGAAGCTGTAGTTCAGGTCGCCACCGGGTGCGAACACGTCCACGGCAGTGCCGTAGTTCGAGTACGGGGCAGCGGTGTTGTGCGGGCCGGTGGCACCGACGGTGATCACACCCGGGCAGTTGGCCGGGAACACACCGGTCGTGTTGGAGTTGTCGTTGCCGGCCGCCACCACGAAGATTGTGCCGTACTGGTTGTAGAGGTTCAGGAAGAAACTGTCATCGCCGCCCAGTACCTCAGCGCAGGTCGCACCGGCGTTGGCACCGAGGCTCATGTTCACGATTCGTGCCGGGTTCGGGTTGTTCGGAACGCCGGCGATGCTTCGTCCGGCTGCCCAGGCGGCGCCATCCAGGATGTCGAAGGTCGTGCCGCGGCCATCGCGGCCCAGCGCGCGGATCGGCTGAAGCGTGACGTTCCAGCTGACGCCAGCGACGCCCCGGCTGTTGTTCGTACCCGCACCGACCGTACCGGCCACGTGGGCTCCGTGGTAGCCGGAGCCGTCACCGACATCGGTCGGGTCCGGGTCGCGTCCGTTTCCGTCGCCTGCGTCGCTCGCGTTGCTGATGAAGTCGTAGCCGCCGCTGAAGGTCAGGTCGGGATGGCTGATGCTGCCACTGTCGAGGATCGCTACCGTGACGCTGCCGGAGCCGGTCGTGACGTCCCAGGCCCGCTCCATGTTGATGCTGCTCAGGTGCCACTGCAGGTCGTAGAGTTCATCGTTCGGCGTGGCGAAGCTGTGCAGGATCCAGTTCGGTGTTGCGCTGGCGATCCCCGGGCGGTCCCGCAGCTGCGCTGCGAGCTCAGCCGCATCGGCAGACCCGTCGGCTTCGTACAGGTGCAGTCCCCCGGCAGTGCCCTGGACGTGCTGCAGCTGAACACCGGCGGCAGACAGCGTACCCAGGGTCGACTGGCTGAACAGCACACCCGGTTCGAACGTGACGATGACCTCGCCCGGCGCGGCTTCCAGGCTGAGTCCGCTGTTAAGGCTGTTGGCGCTCAGCAGGTCCAGTCCGCGCGCCTCGAACGCCCGGACGGTCACTTCCCCGCCGGCCGCCTGGCCCGCGTCGGCTGACAGTTCGTCTGCAGAGGCAGCCGTGCTGGCGCCGCTGCCACCCGGCAGGTATATGACGCCACGCATGATCGCTTCAGTGTCGTCCACGGGGTCGTCTTCTATCGCGATGAGCTCAAGCCACACCGACTCGCTGCCGGTGGCGACGTCGAACACTGCGGCGACCTGGAGCACGTCCTGCTGACCGCTGAGCCCGTCGGTCAGCGCCATGAGGTCGTATCGGCCCGGCTGCAGCCCGGTGAACTCGAAGAAGTACTCGGTCCTGCTCGAGCTGATCGGACCTTCCTTGGCGACCGGTTCCAGGCAGTCGCTGCCGGCTTCACACAGGAAGATGCTCACCTGCTGCACCGTGTAACCCGGCGCGGCGAGCAGGGTGCCGGCTATGGAAGCGTTGCCGCCGCCTCCGTCGTCGCCACCACCGGCGCCACCACAGGCTGCGAGCAGAAGCAGCGCTGCCACGGGCATCAAGAGCTTGGCTATTCGATTTTTCATGTACTGCCCCCCGGTTACCGAACGTATCTGCCCGAGATGTGAGGCAGAGTTGGTGAACCTGAGGCTGACTTTATAAACTGCTCATTTCAGCACCGTCGGCTGCGTCGCAATGCCACCGTTTTCGAGTGCGCCCCGGTCAAGCTGTAGTAGCTGCCTGTTGGGACGTGCCCATATCCTGTATCGGCTGGGCTACAATGGCCGGCATGTCGAGGCTCAAGAAACTCAGGATCCTGGAACCCCTTCACCCCAACCGCAGCACCGGGATCATCAACGGGGCGGCCTCCGGCATCCTCAACTGGGATGACATCGCCTACCCGGCGTTCAACCGCATCTACAAGCAGCTGAAGGCCAACTTCTGGATCCCTGAAGAGGTCAGCCTCAACGACGACCAGCGCAGTTACAAGTCACTCAGTGACCATGAGCGCTACGTGTTCAACTTCATGATCGGCCTGCTGGCCACGCTTGACGCGCCTCAGGCCCGGATGCTGTTCAGGCTCGCTGATTACACGACCGACCCGGCCGCCCAGTCGAACCTGATATTCGTCGCGCAGCAGGAGGTCATCCACAACCAGAGCTACTCTTACGTGCTGAGCAGCCTGACTGACTGGCAGGGCGAGTGGCAGGTGTTCGAAGACGCCCGCACGAACGCCGCCATCCATGAGCGCAACCGGCCGATCATGCAGGCGTACGACGCGTTCTTCGACTACCCCACACCCGAAAGTTACGTCCGTGCACTCGTACAGAGCCTCATCCTCGAGGGCATCCACTTCTACGGTGCGTTCGCGTTCTTCTACAACCTGGCGCGCGAAGGCAAGATGGTCGGTTCCAGCACGATAATCAGCTACATCAACAAGGACGAGCTGGTGCACACCAAGTTCCAGTCGGAACTGATCCGCGCCGTGCTGGGCGAGAACCCGGAACTGCATACGACCGGCCTCGAGGACTACATCCTGGAGTCGTTCAGCAACGCCGTGGACGGTGAACTGAAACTGTCCACGCCACTGTTGCAGCCGCTCAGCGGCATCGACATGACTGAGTTCGGTGATTACGTGCGCTACCGGGCCAACAAGATGGTCGGGATGCTTGGTCTGGACGAGATTTATGATGGAGTCAGCCAGAACTCCATGCCGTGGATCCGCGCTTATGTCGACAACTTCGATGGTGTGAAGACGGATTTCTTCGAGCAGAAGGTCCGTCAGTATGCCAAGGTGGGGGCTGACGACGGCTTCGACGACATCTGAACTGAACCGTGGTGTGGCCTGACCCGTCAGCCGAGTCAGGTTTTGGTAATAGCCCAGGCCTTAATCTGTATGCGTGAGTAAAAGTTCCACAAGTCTGCCTGTCAGGAAGAACGCGGGATTCACGATGGTAGAGCTGCTTATCGTGCTGGCCATCATCGGGATAATCCTCAGCGTAGGCGTCTTCAACGGTCGCCGCGCCCTGACTGCACAGGAGGAACGCGCTGCAGTGAACACCCTGCGTCAGACCTCCTGGCAGGGTGCTACAGCGGCCGCTGCCCGGGGCCGGCCTGTCATCATGGTGCGCGACGGCCGACAGTTGTCGCTGCGTCTGGACAACGCCGATGGTCAGGTGCTGAGGAGCGAAGAGCTGCCGGCCGGAGTAGACACGAACCTGCCCAACGGCACGGTGCTGGTGTTCACGCCGCCAGGCAAGATCCGCACTGATCAGGTGCCCGAACCGGGAGAGTACTGGTTCGAAGCGGGCGGCAGGCGTCTGGAACTTGAGTTCTCCGTGATCGGAGAGGTGGAGATACGGTGAACAGAAGCAACCGCGGTCTGACCATGGTGGAAGTGCTGATCGCCCTGTCGGTCCTGGGGATCGTCGTGGCTGTCATCTCGACCGCGACCCTCAGCAGCATCCGTAACAACGCTACCGCCGGTGGCCGCACCCAGGCGACCCAGGTGCTGAACTACCTGGGCAGACTCGTCGCCGGCGGGGACCCTGTCCTGTTCTCCCGCGAGGAACTCGAATGGGACTACGGCGAACTCGGTGGTCACTTCACTGAACTGGCGACCGAAGCTGGCCGCGCTGACCCTGCCCTGTACCGGGCAGCTGTCGACATCATCGATACCGTGACCTTAGGGACCGTCGCGATGCCGCTGTACCGCGTGAACGTCTGCTGGGCCGCCCCCGGCGGTGAGGCGTGCGTGACCGGCGACACCATCGGTCCTGACGTCGACATGGATGAAGAGCTGGCTCCAGGGCCGCTTCCGGGGATCGGCTGATGCGGCACCGGCTGAAGCAGGGCGTGACCCTGGTCGAGATGCTGGTGGCACTCGCCATCTTCGGCATCGTCATGGCCATCGCCTACGCGGCGATCAACGGCAGTCTGCAGATCCAGTCTGACCAGGAGGCCGCCACCACGACCCAGGGCAAACTGCGCCGTGTCGTCGAGGTGCTGACCCAGGACCTCCGCAGCGCTGTGTTCGGCAGCATCACCAACGCCCCGTACGTCTCCGACAACAATCAGGTGTCGTTCATGATGCTGACCGGGGGAGCAGGTTACACCGTGCTGTCACCCGGTTCGCTGACTACGTTCCCTGTTGAGGGTAGCTTCCGCGTCCAGATCGCTGACGGCCGGCCACTCGTCGGCCGTGATGTGGTCATGATCAACAGCACGACGGGTGAAGGCGTAGTCCGACCGATCACCGGGGCCCGTTCGGATGGCGCCAACGTCTGGATCCTGGAATCCAGCTGCCGCAACACCCTCGAATACGACCTGAACAACATGCTGATCTTCGAAGTGGCCACGATCGGCATGCGTTTCGATGCTGAAACCAACCGCATCATGGTCACCGAGGGCGGACTGCCCGAGGCATCGTTCGCGTTCGACGTAAGCGACTTCCGCATCGAGTATGTCTATTCTTCCGGAGCTGCGGCACCTGAAACCCGCACTACGCCCGTACTGGGCGATGAGGGTGTGCCGGTGCGCACTTACGTTGATGACGGCGAGCTCTACACCCTGCAGCGCGTTCAGTTCGTGGTCGCTGCAGACGCCGAGAGCCGCGGCCGAGTCGTCCCTCACGCGTACACGGGCCAGGTTGACCTGTCCCGCACTGAGCACTTCACGGTAGAGGAGATCCTTCCATGCGACTGACCCGTTCCCGGACATCGGAGCGCGGAGTGGCCATGCTGCTGGCGCTCATGACGCTCGTGCTCGTCGCTGGTCTGGCGACGCTGATGTTCGCCCGGACCCTGAACGAGACCCGCCACAGTGCCGACGACACCGCGATCGTCCAGACACTGATGCTGGCCCGCGGTGGAGCCAACGTCGGTTCAGGCCTCCTTGGTCTGGACCTGCACGACAACATGCGGCTCATCGTCGAACTGACCGCCACGCCAGGCCGCTGGGCGTTCGGTAACGACATGCCCGGCTTCCTGGACGATGCGCCTGAACCTCAGTCGGTCATCAACGAGATGACCCCGGCCACATCAATGCTGCAGAGCCGCGTTGACAACATGGTCTGTGACGTCAACATCATGCCTGACAGCAGCGCCGGTGACGTCAGCCTGCGCATCTACTTCACGGACACGGCCTGCGGTGAGGACCTGCCGGCGACCGTCACGCTGCCCCAGCCCCGCTTCGTCAAGGGCCCGCCCCGTTCCGGCGGCATGGGCCTGCAGGAGTACGCCATCCCGTTCGTGATGGTGTCTGAAGCGACCCTGAACAACTACCGTCGCAACATCGTCATGCAGGGCGAGTACCGCTTCGAGGTCGGCAAGGGCAGCTTCTCTTACTACGCTTACTTCACGAACCGCGACTCGACCTCCAGCAACCAGATCTACTTCACTGAGAACAGCATGATCGACGGACCGGTGCACACCAACGGTCACTTCTCGTTCTACAAGGACCCGTGGTTCGGTGGCCGGGTCACCTCGGCGGGCTGCGGAAGGTACAACAGCGACAACTCCTGCCGTGACTCTGTCAGTGCCGGTGCGTACTTCTACGGCCAGGGTTTCCGGACGACCAGTGAGATGAACCCCAACAGCAACAACCCCAGCTTCAGCAACAGTTACGGCACTCACGCGCCCCGCCTCGAAGACGGTGTTGCCTGGGACGCCCAGTACGTGCCGCTGCCCGAGAACGCCTTTGACCAGCGTGCCGTAGCCCGCGGCGAGGAGATCGAGGGTGAAGCCAGGCTGGACCGGGGCCTGTACTTCGGTGATGACCTGCACTCGCTGACCATCTGGGGCGGCAACAACCGCGGAGTAAGCCCGACGCTGCAGTCCAATGGCACCTGGTCACCCGCTTCGGAGTACCAGTACGTCAGACCGTGCACGTGGGAGGTTGTCGGTGAAGAGCGATACCGGCAGGGTGGGAGCTGGCGCACCCGTGACGTCTACGGCGAGGTCTGCCAGCTGTACCGCTACAACGAAGCCGGCACCCTCCAGCGCCTCCATCCCGACAGCGACCTGGACAACCCGAACACCTGGACCTGGATCACCGAGGACAGGCCGTTCAACGGCGTCGTCTACGTCGCTGGCGAGGTCGAGCGCTTCAAGGGCCCGGACCGTCCCCGTAACGTGAACGACGGCAAGGAAACCCCGCCGGCTCTGGCGCGCTTCGCCCAGATAACCGTGGTGACCGAGGACGACATCCGCATAACCGGTGACATCCGCTACGAACAGCCGCCCTGCAGCAGCTCGCCGGTCAGGAACGCGAACCGCAGCGTCACGCCCGCGGTCTGCAACAACGTCGGGCACCCCAACGTCCTTGGCGTGTTCACGCCCGATGGTGACATCATCGTCGGCAACGACAACAACGATTCGACGCTGAACGCCCCCAAGAACGTGCACGTCCACGCGGTGCTCATGAGCGCCAGCGACCAGATCCGCGTCGAAGGCTACAAGGAGCGCACCTCCTTCAAGGAAGACCGCGGCGAGCTGCACCTGCTGGGCGGCATGATCCAGGAGAACCGTGGTGTGTTCGGTACTTTCACGGCCGGCCAGTCAGGTGGACGCAAGGGTTACGACCGCATCTACACGTACGACCCGCGCATGGCCCGCGGCCTGGCGCCACCCTACTTCCCGACGACCGGTCTCGATACGGTCGCGGCGGTCAGGTACTTCAGCTTCGGTCAGCGCGAGCAGGTTTACTGACCCACACCGGCAACAGAAAAGGGGCGCCCATCAAGGGCGCCCCTTTTTTACACGGTGCCGTCTACGGACAGCTTTCCACCCCGTTATCGTCCCCGAAACTGACGTCGAGTGGATCGAACAGGCTCAGGTCCTCATGGTCGATACGCAGGGCGCAGCCGGCACTGCCGTCGATGAACACGCGGTTCAGCTGTTTCCCGCTGACGTCAGTGCCATTTTCCTGGAACGCCAGGGCGCCCTGGAACAGGTCGTCCGCGCCTGCGAACATTATCCGGACGTCGTTCATGATCACGGCCGAGTTGAAGATCGTTACGCCCTTCCACCAGCCGCGGCTCTCTTCCAGTCCCCTGAGGACCACCGGTGACTCAGGCAGGCCGGCGATGCCGAACAGCCCGTTGTCGATGTACAGTTCCGCTTCCTTGCCGAATACCAGCTCGGTACCTGCACCCAAGACCAGCGTCACGCCAGGTTCAGTGCTGATGTTCCCGTCGTAATCGTAGTCTTTGCCGGGCACGAAGTACGGGGCGTTCAGTTTCGACCAGATGTGTTCCCCGGACCAGATGTGCCCTGCAGTCGCCACGAACGGGTGACCGTTGACGGCGCCACTGTCAGCACCCAGGTAGTCGCTGGCCACGTCCAGCCTGCTCACCTGCTCCGCCTCGACGATGACGCCGTACTCACGGTTGCCGTAGAAGGTGTTGTTGCTGAAATCACCCAGTACCAGGTTGAAGGCACTCAGGCCACTGACGTAGGAGCCGGCGACAGTGGAGTTGGTGATGTGAACAGGGTCCCCCGCCGGGTACGAACCGGCGATGCCGCCCCGGCACGCTGAACCACTCGGCACCCAGGTGCTGCCCGCCCAGCGGACGTGTACGTGATCCAGCCGGCTCTCCCGGTTCTGCTCGAAGCACAGGCCGTGCCAGTAGCCATCGACCGCTGCCGCGCCTTCGAACACTATCGGTTCAGCCGCAGTGCCGACGGCCGTCAGGCTGCCGCCTGAGACCACGTAGAGCGTCGCGTTCTCACCGAAGCGCAGGACGGTGCCGGGTTCGACCCGCATGTCTGAAGTCACCCGGTAGTTGTGCACGGTGTCGCTGCCAGGGAAGAAGTAGTCACAGCCTTCGGGCCCGTTGGTGAACAGGGTCGGTGAGCTGATGTCGCTGCTGACGGTCACGCGGCAGCTGCCGGGATCCGGGTGTTGCGCGTCTGGCCCGCCAGGGTTGCCACCACATGCGCTCAGCACGGTGGCGGTGACGGTCAGGGTCAGGATGGTACGGGCGGTTCTCATGCCGGCAACGATGACACCTGTTTCGTTGCCGGACCGTAGCAGTCCGTATAGTGACGGCATGGCACAGGTGCTGACCATCGAACTGGAACTGGCTGCCAGCCCCGCCGTCATCTGGCGGTTCCTCACCGAGCCCGCCCTGCTCGGCAGCTGGTTCTGGCCGGCTCGCCTGGAGCCGGTCGTGGAGCTCGACCCGCAGGTCGGTGGCACGTACCGCATCTCCTCTGAAGCGGCGGACCTGGCCGTCTCCGGCTGGATACTGGAGGTGATCGCCCGGGAACAACTGCAGGTCACCTGGCGCTGGGACGGTGAACCAGAAGAGACTCAGGTCACGGTCCAGCTGCGTGCCACGCGACCCGGTTTCAGCCGCCTCCTGCTGCACCACTCGGGCCACGACAGCGCGGCTGCAGCTGACAGGCACCGGCAAGGCTGGACTGACTGTCTTGAACGACTGCGGGAACGGCTCGAGAACGAGGCGGCCGTCCGCTTGCGGGCGGAGCAGAGGATACTGGAGCTCGTGTCAGAAGCGATGGACCGTGGCGGACTGGTGCTGAGCGAACAGTCGCTGGCAGCCGAGTTCTTCGACCTGCGCAGTGGCCTGCTGGGCGAGCTGTTCCAGAAGTTCAGCAACTACCAGCTGAAGCTGGCGCTGGTACTGCAGCAGCCGGAGCGTCACGGTGAGCGGATGGTGGAGCTGGTGAGGGAACATCAGCGGCATCCCGACCTGCGCTTCTTCACTGACCCGGTCTCAGCCGAAGCCTGGCTGGCCGAGAGCGCTCAGCTCAGCTGACCGCCGGCTCCAGCAGCCGCACCGAATTCGTATCGGCATCCACCTCGGCCTGCACGCCTAGCGGCAGCACCAGCTGCGGACTCGTATGGCCGAAATCCATGTTGGCGATCACCGGCAGGTCGCTCCGACCGAACTCGCGAAGGATCCTGACGATCTCGGCATGCAGCTGGTAGCGCGCGGCCATAGTGTATGCCTGTGGCCGGGCGAACAAGAGGGCAGAGGCGCGCCCGAGGATGCCCTGTGAACCGTAGTTGCGCAGGAATCGGCCCACGTTCGCCACGCTCGGTGCTTCCTCGCTCATTTCGAAAGCCAGGATGGCGCCGTCCCAGAGTTCACGGCGGGGCCACCACTGTGTGCCTTTCAGGAACTCCAGCACCTCGATGTTGCCGCCCATGAGGTGTCCCTTCACGCGGCCGCTGCCCTGCAGCCGTAGCCAGCCCTCGCTCGGCGCGAACTGGCGCGGACGCTCCTGCAGTGAGGGATCTGACCAGTCCAGGAACTCCTCGCTGTACTCGCTGGCAGGACGAAGCTCCGCTGCTTCAGCGTCGAACAGGACGCTGCGGATGCTGTCCCGGACGAACGGCCGGATGCCACCGTTCTCGGCCAGGTCGGTCATGACGGCCGGACCGTTGAACGCAACGACACCCGCGTTCAGGAACGCAGTCATTGTCACGGTCGCGTCCGAGAAGCCCATGAACACCTTCGGGTGCGCGCGGATCAGCTCCGGATCGACGAAGGGCAGGATGCGCACTGACTCGTCGCCGCCGATGACAGAGAAGATGCCCCGCACCTCGTCGTTCTGCAGTGCCCAGTGCAGGTCATCAGCTCGTGCCTGTGGGTTGGCGTACAGCCACGCGTCGCTCCTGGAAGCGTGCGGTGTCTCAATCACCCGCAACCCGAATGTCGATTCGATCTGTTGAACGCCAGCCTCAAAGCGGGCAGGGAACGCTGCAGCAGCGCCACTTGACAGTGAGATCGCGGCGATGGTGTCTCCTGGGCGTAGGCGCGGTGGCTTGATCATCAGGCATGCTACCC
>CAYPKV010000003.1:0-17298 GCA_964411415.1 uncultured bacterium | reverse complement strand
AGGCGAACGGCGCCTCCACAAAAAAGCTTCAGCTCAGCTCGCGCACCACACGCAATCCTCCGCCATCACCGTCTGCGACCGCACGTAGTAGGTGGTCTTGAGCCCGGCCCGCCACGCTTCCAGGTGCCACCTGTTGAGCTTGACGGCTTTCTTGCCGCCGCCCTGGCTGTCCTCGCTGGCGTTGAGGTAGAGGTTGAAGCTCTGGCTCTGGTCGATGTGCCGCTGGCGGGCGGCGTTCTGCCGGATGCTCCACGACTGGTCCTGCTGGTAGGCGGGCTTGTAGTACGGGTAGGTGTCGGGGTTCAGGTCGGGCACCACGACGGGGATCTTCATGTCTTTCTTCTCTTCGACGTAGTAGACGTCGGTCACTCCGTCGAGGCCGGCGGTGGTGCCGCTGATGATGCTGGTGGATGCGGTCGGGGCGATCGCGATCATGTAGCCGTTGCGGACACCGCCGGCCTGCACGCGGCGGCGCAGTTCCTGCCAGCGTTCTGAGGTGTAACCGCGGCTGTCGAAGTAGTTGCCGTTCTCCCACTCGCTGCCTTTGAACAGCGGGTAGGCGCCCTTCTCGACTGCGAGTTCGTTGCTGGCGCGGATGGTGTAGTAGTTCAGCTTCTCGTACAGCTCGTCGGCGAAGTCGACGGCTTCCTGGCTCTCCCAGTCGATGCCTTTCAGGGCGAGCAGGTGGTGCCAGCCGCTCGTGCCCAGGCCGACCGCGCGGTAACGGCGGTTGGTGCGCTGCGCTTCGACCACCGGCAGGTTGTTGAGGTCGATGACGTTGTCGAGCATGCGTACCTGGATGCGGATCAGGCGCTCCAGGATGGCGTCGTCGTCGCCCGTGCGGCCCAGGGTGACGCTGGAGAGGTTGCACACGACCAGGTCGCCGGGGATCTTGGTGACGATGATGCGGTCAGTGCCGTCGTCCAGGTGGACGGTCTCCTGCACGGTTGGCGACTGGTTCTGCATGATCTCGCTGCAGAGGTTGCTGGCGTAGATGACGCCGGCGTGCTTGTTGGGGTTGGCGCGGTTCACGGCGTCCCGGTAGAACATGTACGGGTAGCCCGTCTCGATCTGGCTGCGCAGGACGGCTTTCCACAGGGCCTTGGCCTTGACGATGGTGCGGCTGATGGAAACGTCCTGGACCAGTTCCTCGTAGCGGTCGCGGAAGCTGCCGCTGCCGGGTTTCTCGTCGTGGAAGTCCTGCAGGTACCAGCCCTTTTTCTCATGTACTTCGTGTGGGTCGAACAGGTACCAGTCGCCGTCGCTGACGACGCGTTCCATGAACAGGTCAGGGATGCAGATACCGGGGTGCAGGTTGTGGGCCCGGTTCGTCTCGTCACCGTTGTTCAGGCGCAGGTCCAGGAACGACTGGATGTCCTTGTGCCACACGTCCTGGTACACGGCGATGGCGCCCTTGCGCACGCCAAGCTGGTCGACGGCCACAGCGGTGGCATCGAACAGTTTCAGGAAGGGGATCGTGCCGCCGGCGGTGCCTTTGTAACCGCGGATGTCGCTGCCGCGCGGGCGGATGAACCCGGCGTAGATGCCGAGGCCGCCGCCGCCCTTGGAGAGGTTGGCGGCGTCGTGAACGCTGTTGTATATGCCGTCGAGGCTGTCGTCCACGACGATCTCGAAGCAGCTGGACAGCTGGCCGTATGTCTTGCCGGCGTTGGCCAGGGTCGGCGTCGCGACGGTCATGTACAGGTTGCTGAGCGCCCAGTATGCCTCCTGGACCTTCTCCATCCGGTGCTCGGCAGCCTCGTCACTCATGAGGTGCAGCGCTATGACGAGCCAGCGCTCCTGGGGCAGTTCGAACACCTCACCGGCCTTGTCGGTCGCCAGGTACCGTTCGGCCAGGGTGCGCAGGCCGATGTAGTCGAGCAGGTGGTCGCGTTCAGGGTCGATCCACGAGCCGGCCAGCATCAGTTCGTCCCGGGAGTAGCGGTCGAGCAGACGCTGGGCGTACACGCCACGCTGGGTGAGTGTTTCGAGCAGGCCGAAGAAGTCGCCGTACTTCTTCTCGGTCATGTAGAAGCGGTTGCGGCTGGCCTGCTTGTACAGCTGGTTCAGGTACAGGCGGGCGGCGAAGTACTTCCAGTCGGGAGCGTCTACGTCGGTGTTCTCGACGGCCATGCGGATCAGGTAGCCGACCAGGTCGTCGGCCGAGACCTCGCCCTGGCCTTCTACGTAGCTGAGCGCCTTGCGGCGGTAGCTCTCCAGGTCGTAACTGTCGTCCAGTACGTCAGCAGCGTGGCGGTCGATGTAGGCGAGCAGCCGCTCTGGCAGGAACGGCAGGCGGCGCTTACGGTCGTCCTTGGTTATGAAGGCGGTCGAGCTGGCGGTCTGCGCTGCCTGGTCGAGGACGCCCATCAGGCTGCGACTTTCGCGGACTCGAAGTGGGTGCTCAGCAGGCTGGACAGTTCAGCGGGTGATTTGAAACCGGCAGTCTGGTGCAGCAGTTCGCCGTCGCGGACCAGCAGCAGGGTCGGAACTGAGCGGACGGAATAATCCGCGGCGGCATTCTCGAAGTCCGCATCGCCGCTTAAGAACACCTTGAGAACGTTGGTGTCGCTCTGGAAGCGGTCGAGCGTCTTGCCGAGCATCTTGCAGGGCACGCAGTTGTCCTTGTAAAACTCGACGAGCCACTCCCCCTGCAGGGCCTCGGGCCGGAACTCTTCGAAAACCACCGTATCTGCCATATGTGTCAACTCCTGAGTCGGTTCGGTGCTGTCCTGCACCCTGTTCAGTATCTGGACAGTCCAGTCGCGGATCTGCGCCCGCTGCCGTGAATTAGGCATCTGCTCCTGTTTGAAGCCGGGGAAGCTGCTCGCGTAGTGACTGACCAGCCGGTCAACGGCACCACAGAAGTACTCTTCACCCCACTGGGTCTCGCCGCTGCCGAAGCAGGCGACGGGGCAGCTGAAACCGTTCTCCGCCATGAACCATTCGGTGGCAGGAGGTGGTTCGCCGTAGCCCCACGTGTAGGTGCCGATGAACACCAGGTCCAGGCCGGGCAGCTCCTGGAAGGGCTGCCTGCCGTTGATCCGGTGCAGCACGACTTCGCAGCCGGCTTTCCGCAGGGCTGAGCACACCTCGGCGGCCATCTCCATGGTGTTGCCGCTCTCGCTGTCGACAGCCACGAGCACTTTCATGCGTTTCAGAACCCCTTCTGCCCCAAAAAACAGGCAATCTGGTCCCGGCACTGCAATCACTGCCTGCTGGCCACCAGATATAGGGGGCACGATAGCATGAGGTACCAGAAGTTGTACACCCCGCGGGGCACTGTGCAACGGCGATAAGTGCCTGGACTACCCTGGTGACGCACAATACCGCCGACTTCAGTCGCGTTCCTGAACTCAGGTTCACAGACTGACAGTCACCAGGGTAGCGGCAGTCAGGACCGCCAGGGCATGGTCCGGCGTTCGATCCACTGCAGCAGCCAGGTCAGGGCCACGCCCATGACCATCACCACGAACAGGGATGCGTACATCTTGTCGATGGCCAGTACCTGCCAGTAGTAGAAGACCAGGAAGCCTACGCCCTGCTGGGCGCGGATGAACTCGACCGCGACGATCACGATGAGGGCAGAGCCCAGTGCGATGCGCAGGCCCGAGAAGATGATCGGCAGTGCACCGGGGATTATCACGTGCCGCAGCATCTGCCAGCGGCCAGCCCCGAAGTTGCGGCCGGCTTCCAGGTATACAGGCTCGATGCCCCGCACACCGGCCATCGTGTTGATGGCGATCAGGAAGAACGCGGTGATGGCGATGACCGCCACCTTCGGGCCCTCGCCGAACGGGTTGGCGAAGATCAGCATCATGAGCGGGAATATGGCGATCTTGGGCAGCACGTATATAGCTGACATGATCGGATCGAGCATCTGCCTGACCGTGTGGTTCAGGCCCATCGCCATGCCGACCAGGATGCCGGGCAGCGCACCGATGACGAAGCCCGCGGCCACCCGGTACAGCGTTGCCAGCACGTGGCTTTCAGCGATGAGTGACCAGGCGCCAGCCCAGCCCTGTTCACCCCAGACCGACGGGATGAGCCAGGGGCGTCCCAGCAGACTCGTCCTGTTGAAACGGTCGTACGAGACGATGAGGTCCCACAGGGCGGCCGCGATGCGGGTTGGCGGCGGGAACCAGCGGCCGTTGAGGTAGCCGAAGTTCACCATGAGCTCCCACGCCACGAGCAGCAGCACCGGGAAGGCGATCGCCAGAGCGCGGTTGTAGGCAGCCTTGCGTGCGTACGGCACGCGGTGGCCCTGCCGGTCGGCGAGCCAGATGAACACGGCAACGACGGCTGCCAGCAGCAGCCAGGCGAGCCAGGCGGGCATGCTCACCGCTGTGACTCCATCGCCTTGCGCACCTCGTCCTCGAGCGCGTCCCAGACGCGGCCGGTCATCGCGGCGAACTCGGGGGTCGAGGTGGTGTGAACGCCACGGGGCCGGGGCAGGTCGACCCGGAACTCCGTCTTGTTGCCACCCGGATGTGCGGTCATGATGACGACACGGTCACCGAGCAGAACTGCTTCCTCGATCGAGTGGGTGATGTACACCACCGTCTTGCGGTACTCCTCCCAGATGCGCATGAGCTCACCCTGCAGCACCGTCTTGGTCTGGGCGTCCAGGGCGCCGAGCGGCTCGTCCATCAGCAGCACTTCAGGGTCGTTGGCAAGTGCCCGGGCTATCGCCACGCGCTGCTTCATGCCGCCTGAGAGCTGGGCCGGGAAGTAATCCTGGAACTTCAGCAGCCCGACCCGTTCCAGCCACTGCCGGGCGACCTCATGGCGTTCCCTGCGGCCGATGCCGCGCATCTGCAGTCCGAAGGCGACGTTGTCCAGCACCGTCTTCCACGGGAAGATCGCGTACTCCTGGAACACGACGCTGTTCAGCGGTTTGCCGGGTGCCCCGGGTGTGATCGAGATGCTGCCCGAGGTGAGGGGCGTGAGTCCGGCGAGGATGCGCAGGAAGGTGGACTTCCCGCAGCCTGACGGGCCCACGATGCATACGAACTCGCCTTCCGCGACCTCAAGGTTGAAGTCGCGGATGGCGATGCCCGTACCCCGGGCGGTCTCGAAGGTCTTTCCGACGTTGACAGCCGAGATCTTCGGCCGTGCCGGGGCGGTTACTCCTGGTATGGCCCGAGAACCTCGAGTGCCCACTCCGTGAAGGAGGCATTGACGACGTTGCTCAGGTCGAGCACTTCTTCGTACTCGGTCCGGCCGTTCTCGCGGTGGGTGCGCTCGACGTCGGCCAGGTCGTCGACGGGGATCTGCTGGTTCGGGTCGAACACGAGCAGGGCGTCGCCGGCCACGGCTTCGGGAGTGGCACTGACGTAAGTCAGGTACGCGTCGACGTTCTCCTGGCTGAGGAAGTCATCGCCCTGCATGAGGCGGGCGGCCTGCATGAGCGCGAGTGCGAAGCGGCGGGCGACCTCGGGCCGGTTGGTGACGAAGTTGTCGGAGCCGACGAAGGCGACGGTCATGGCGCCCGGCGTCAGGTCGCCGGCGAGTTCAACCGCGAAGCCGGCTTCTTCGACCTGCTGGGCGTAAGGTGAACCTAGGATGCCTGCGTCGATTGCGCCGCCTTCGAAGCTGGCGGGCATGTCGGGGTTGGCGACGTTGATGAGGTTGACGTCACGGATTGTCAGGCCGGCGCGCTCGAGGGCCTTGGCGGCCAGGTACTCGCCGCCGCTGCCGGGTCCGCCGGCGACGGCAACGTTGAGGCCGCGCAGGTCAGCTATGTCGGTGACTGCGCCGGATTCGGCGAGGTCACTGCGGACCATCAGCTTGGTGGGGCTGTCCTCGAAAGGCTCCAGGCCACCCGGTGCGATGACGCGGATGTCCAGGCCCTGGTCCCAGCCGTTCCAGAGTGAGGTGACGATGGCGATGCCGCCGACGTCGATCTGGCCCTCGGTGAGGAAGGCGATTGCTTCCGTACCGGATGCGACGCGGTTAATCTCCACGTCCAGGCCGAGCTCTTCGAACAGGCCACGCTCAGCGGCCACGTACAGCGGGGCAAATTTCATGATGGGCACGTATGCGACTGATACGCGCTCGGGTGGATCAAGGGGCTCTGCCTGGGCGAGGGCGCTGCCGAGGAGCAGGGAGCCGGCCAGGGCCAGAACGGTCGTGCGCAGCACTGATTTCTTCACGAAACTGCCTCCATTCCAGTTACGCCGGACGCCGCGGTTATCGGTTTTGCGGGCCTCCGTTATGGTGCCGTCAACTGGATGACGGTCATCCTACTATGCAGGTATCGCGGTTTGGTAGTTCAGGTGTCAGTGTCCCCCGGGGGCCGGCCACGGGCCGGAATGGCACCGGCATCGGCCGGCATCCGCCCGGCCCGCTTCAGGGCCTCGCGCAGCAGGAACTCGATCTGCGCGTTAGTGCTGCGCAGCTCGTCGGCCGCCCAGCGCGCAAGTGCGTCGTGGACAGCCGGATCGAGCCGCAGCGGCAGTTGTTTACGCCTGGCGATCGAAAGACTCCTAGTACAGGCTGCCTGTGTTGACCACCGGCTGGGTGGCACGGTCCGCGCACAGTACAACGAGCAGGTTGCTGACCATCATCGCCTTGCGCTCTTCGTCAAGCTCGACGATGCCTTCGCGGGACAGGCGTTCGATGGCCATGTCGACCATTCCGACGGCCCCGTCGACGATCTGGGTGCGGGCGGCGACGACCGCGCTGGCCTGCTGGCGCTGCAGCATCGCCTGGGCGATCTCACTGGCGTAGGCCAGGTGGGTGATGCGGGTTTCCAGTACGTGCACTCCGGCTGCCTCGACGCGTTCGGCCACTTCTTCGGACAGCTGCCGGGTTATCTCCTGACTGTTGTCACGGAGCGAAAGGACGTCGTTGCCCAGGTTGTCGTACGGGTACTGGCTGGCGATGAAACGGACTGCGGTTTCTGTCTGGATGGTCACGAAATCGACGTAGCTGTCGACCTCGAAGCTGGCCCTGGCGGTGTCTTCGACCTGCCAGACGACCACGGCTGATATCTCGATCGGGTTGCCGTCGGCGTCGTTGACCTTCATGACGGACGTCTCATGGTTGCGGATGCGGCGGGAGATCTTCGTGCGGGTGGTGAACGGGTTGACGGCGTGGAGGCCATCGCGGTGGATGGTACCGCGGTAGCGGCCGAACAGCTGGACGACCCGGGCCTCGTTGGGCGCCACCACTGTGATGCTGATGAACATGAATACCGAGCAGACCACCAGCAGCAGTCCGGCGGCGAGCTGCAGTCCACCGGGGATCCAGTTGAACAGGCCGATGATGCCTTCCCCGAGCTCAAGGGTAGGGACTGCGTTCACGATGAGCGCTACAGCCAGGAACAGCACGGCAAAGGCGAGCAGCAGCATCGGCAGCCCCGGGGCGGTGCTCAGTGGGCGTTCTTTGACGGCAGGGCGGGCGGATTCGATGTGGGCCATGGTTTTCTCCTTAAGTCGGTGTGCAGATCATTTCTATATCAATGTGATATCACTTAGTGGGCTGGTCGGTCAACCACCCGGCCGGCCTCAGCCGGCTGCAGCCGGGCAACTGCCGGCCGGAACGGCCCGCGCGGCTGAGAGCCTGCGATAATGCGACCTGTGATGAGTAACGGAATCCGCCGCGTGATGGCCGGCGCAGTCATACTTGTTGCCCTGGCCGGCGTGTGGTTCAGCCAGGACAGCACTTCCCAGGAAACTGTCCCGCAGCCGGTGGCCGGGGTGGCGTGGGACGCCTGTCCGCTGCTGGAGCTGCAGGAACCGGCCGGCCGCAGCGTAGCGCTGCCTGCCGATCCGGCTCAGCTGCCCTTCGGCCGGGTGGAAGTGACCACCGACCTTACTGTCAGCTACACAGACAACCTGGGCCGCTACGGCCAGCTGACCCTCGCCGCCGGCGGCCGCATGTTCCACCCGAACAACGGCGGCTGCGTCAGCGAGTTCGATGACGGACCGCGCTTCATCGTCCTCGAGGACGGCGTCAGCCGTCAGAACCCCGTGCCGGTGCCATACCTGGAAGGGGACCCCACCCTGCGCAGCGGCAGCATCGTCAGCGACCTGAGCGGCTGGCTCGGTGCGGACACCGTCTACATGCGGAACAGCGGCTTCGAACAGTGGGTGACCCTGGAACCTGACAGCTTCGTGCTGCAGCCGGCACCGCGTCCCGAGGAGGCACCTCGGCCCGGCGGTACGCTGACCGTCGCGGGCTTCAACGTCGAGAACTACTTCACCACCCTCGGTCAGCGGGGCGCCCGGGACCGCTCTGAATTCGAGCGGCAGCACACCAAACTGGTCGCCGCACTGAGCGGCCTGAACGCACACCTGATCGCAGTTGCTGAGGTCGAGAACGATGACGGGGTGACCCTGGCCCGCCTCGTCAGCGGCTCAGGCGGCCTGGCCCAGGTCAGCGGCGACAGCTGGGACTGGGTGCAGGGCGAGGGCTTCGGCCGCGGCAACGACGATATCGGCCTGGCTTTCCTGTACCGCAGCGACCTGCTCGCCCCGGTCGGCCCCACCCTGGCGGACCCGCACGCGATCCATAACCGCCCACCCCTGGCGCAGCGCTTCCGTGAACTGGCCAGCGGTGAAGAGTTCACCGTGGTGATGAACCACCTGAAGTCCCGGGGTGGCTGTGATTCGTTCGATACCGATGAGGGCAGCGGCTGCTGGGATCAGCGCCGGGACAGTCAGGTGCGCCAGACGATGGCTTTCATCGAGCGGGAAGTCGCTCCCAATGCCCCAGGCGGCATCCTGCTGCTCGGTGATTTCAACGCTTACGCGCTCGAAGCACCGATCACCCGTCTGACGGACAGCGGCTGGACTGACCTGCTCGCCCGTTTCGTCCCGCCGCTGGAGCGTTACACGTACGTGTTCGAACCCGGCTGGGCCGGCTACATGGACCACGCCCTGGCTGATCAGAAGCTGGCTGCCAACGTCTGTGGTGCGGCCATCTGGCACATAAACGCTGACGAGCCGACTTTCCTGTCATACAGCGGAACCCGTTTCGGCCCTGATCATTACGAGCCGGGACCGTTCCGTTCGTCGGACCACGACCCGGTGCTGGTCGGCCTGGACTTAAGCGGCGGCTGCTGATTCAGTCGGCGCGGTACTTAAGCGCGGCCATCAGTTCGTCGACGGTGCGGTCGATGTCGCCACGCTCGGCCGCCGTCACGACGTGATCACGGATGTGGGAACGCAGCACGTTCTCACTCACGCGGCTGAGTGCACCCTGAACTGCCTTGATCTGCTTGAGGACGTCCACGCAGTACACGCCCGGATCTTCCAGCATCCGTACGATCCCGTCCAGGTGACCGCGGGCGCTGCGGAGGCGCAGGTCGGCATCCCTGCGCACCTCCTCATCCAGGTGCAGGTGCTGCACAGTCAGTGCAGGCATGTCAGGCCCGGGCGGCTTCTGCGCTGTAACCTTCTTCAGCCACGGCGGCGACGAGGTCAGCCAGGGCGGCATCACCGCTGACGGTGGCACTGCCGGCGTTGCGGTCCACGCGGACAGAGCTGACCCCCGGTACGGCCTCAAGGGCAGTCTGCACGGCGCGTTCGCAGTGGGCGCAGGTCATTCCGGTGATCTTCAGTTCAGTGGTCATGAGGTCCTCCTGCCGGCATTCTACCCCACCCCCGGTGGGCCCCGTGTCAACAGTCGCGGCTGCGTGTATGATGCGCCTTGAGGTAATGCCATGACTCCAGATGTCTTCTTCTTCATCCTGCTCGGCGTGCTCGTAGTGGCTCTCGTCCTGGGCGGCATCTACCTGGCCCGTAACGACCGGGCCGCAGATCCCGAGGACCGCTAGGCCGGCGGGCGCCGGCGCGGCAGGCTCAGCCTGAACTCGGCACCCCGGCCCGGCCGGGCGACTGCCGACAGGGTGCCACCATGCAGCTCCGCGATCGCCCGCGCGATCGCCAGCCCCAGCCCACTGCCGCCACTGGTGCGGTTGCGACTCGCATCGGTCCTGTAAAAACGCTGGAACACCAGCTCCTGCTCATCCTCAGTGAGGCCGTCACCCTCGTCACGGACGAGCAGCGTGACAGTGTCGTCTGATTCACTCAGCAGCACCTCGACCCGTCCGCCCTCAGGGGTGTGACGCAGCGCATTGGTCAGAAGGTTTATGAGCACCTGGGCGATCCGGTCGCCGTCCAGCTCCAGCTGCAGCGGACCGCCTGCTGCGTCCCGGAACTCAAGGCTCACGGCAGAAGTACCGGCCTGGTCCTGGAAACCGTCGACGATGTCGGCGACGAGCGCCCGCAGGTCGACCGGTCCGGCAGTGAGCGTCAGCCGCCGTGAATCCGCCTGTGACAGCACCCGCAGGTCACGAACGAGCCGGCCGAGCAGCTCTATGTGCCGGCTCAGCTTCGCCAGTTCACGCGCGTCCAGGGGAACGACCCCGTACTGCATGGCATCGACCTGACCCTGCACGATCGTCAGCGGAGTCCGCAGTTCGTGGGCGACGTCGGTGATCATCTTCTGCCGTTCGCTTTCCAGCTGTTCAAGTGACGCGGCCATCTTGTTGAAGTCCTGCAGCAGCTCCGCTGCCTCACCGGCCCGGGGACTGCGGCCGCGCAGTTCCGCCCGGGCGCTCAGGTCGCCGGCCGCCACGCGCCGCGCCGCTGTCGACACGGCCACGATCGGCCGCGAGACGTAGTTGGCGATGATCAGCGCGGTCAGCAGGCCGACCGGCAGCGCCACGAGGGCAGCGGTGAGCAGCAGTTCCGTGCGGGGCTCAAGCGCACGCTGCACCACCCGGACTATCTCGTTGAAACCGTCGGAAGCCTCCAGGTAATCGATCGTCAGCTGCTGCAGCGCAGCCGAACGCTCAGGGTCCTGGAGCGCGCCGGACTGGATCGAATCGAAGAACAGGTCGATGAACTCAGGGTCCAGCTGCCGGATCTGGTTCGTGTTGCCGAACATGATGATCGCCACCACCAGCGCGGTCGAGACGAAGATGCCACCGGCGATGGCCAGGCCGAAGGCGTACCATATGCGCCTCATTCGACGTCCAGGCGGAAGCCCATGCCACGCACCGTGGTTATGACCTCGTCCACTCCGGCCTGGGCGAGCTTGCGGCGCAGGTTGCCGATGTGAACGTCGATCACCCGCTCCAGCGCGTCGCTTTCCGGCATCGCCGTTTCCAGCAGTTCCTGACGGCTGAACACCCGGCCCGGGTTGGCGGTCAGGTGCTGAAGCAGCCGGAACTCGGTACTGGTCAGCTGCAGGCGTTCACCGGCGGCGAGCGCCAGGGCCCGGCTGGCATCGACCTCGATCGGCCCGGCCCGGACCGGCCGGTCCGGGGCAGCGCCACCGGACTGGCTTCGGCGCAGCACCGCGTTGATGCGGGCCACGACCTCAAGCGGCCGGAACGGTTTCGTTATGTAGTCATCCGCCCCGAGTTCCAGCCCCAGAACCTTGTCGAGCTCTTCGCTGCGGGCGCTCAGCATGATCACCGGTGTCCGGCTCTCACGGCGGATCGCCTTGATGACCTCCATGCCGTCCAGCCGGGGCAGCAGCAGGTCCAGCAGCACCAGGTCAGGGCTGCCGGCCCGGAACAGGCGCAGCGCTTCCTCGCCGTCCCGGGCCCACTCGGTACTGAAACCGCGCTGGCGCAGGAACGCTTCGAGTATCTCAGCGATCTCCCGCTCGTCCTCGACAATAAGGATCAGGGGCATCTCTGCGTTCATGATAGAGCACTCACCTGAGTGGAGCCTACGGGCAGGCCTTCAAGAACCTGCAAACGAATCCGGAACGTTCTTAACGAAATCCTTGCAGTTTGCAGGCGCAGGATTGCAGGTGACGTTGCAGGATGATAATGCGATGAAGTCCGTCCGAACCCTGACCATCCTGCTGCTCGCTTCCGGTTTCGCTGCGGCAAACGACCTGGCCAGCTTCCTGAGCCCGGTGAGCAGCCATCCGGGCCTGGCCGCTGTCAGAGCCCAGCTGGCCGTCGAAGAGGCCCGGCTTGCGAATGCCCGCGATCCGGTGACCCTGACGATGAGTGCCGGTTACAGCGCCTTCGATGTGAACACCGACGAATACTCCTGGTTGCCTGATGAGCTGGCGGAACTGTTCATGCCGCCCGACTCGGCGTCACAGCTGAGCCTGGACCTGACACTGCGGCCCGTGCCGCTCGGTGACATGGCTGACTTCCATGAACAGGCGCTGCTGCAGCTGGGCCTGGCTGAACTCGCCTGGCGCGAGGCGCTCACCGGACTGCAGGTCGCCGCGGTGAACGCCGCCTACTCACTGCAGCTCGCTGAAGAATCACTTGAGCTGGCGCGTGAAGGGGAGGCGCTGGCGCGTCGGGCACTGGAGTCGACCGAGCTGCGCTTCAGCAACGGTGCGGCCACGGAAGCGGAGCTGCGTGACGCGGCGGCCGGAGCGGCCGAAGCCGCCAGCTTCGTCAGCAGCGCCGAGGCCGGCGTGGTACTGGCCCGACTGGCCCTGTCCGGCCTGGTCGGTGACGCTGAAGCCCCGCCCAGCGAGCAGCTGCGTCTGGGTGTACCGGATGGCGAGGCCGCTTCAGTGCAGCGTGCCCGCCTGCAGGCCGGCCTGGCCCTGGTCGGTGCGAGCAGCGCCCGCCGCGGCGTGTTCCCGGTCGTGCAGGCCGGCTACACCCGCTTCCTTGACGACAACAGCAGTCTCGGCGTGTCGATCGAAAGCCGCACCCTGCAACCCAACCTGAACTGGACCTGGCAGTCAACGGGCCGGGCGTTCCCGCAGAACCTGATCGAAGGCAGTTTCACGATCGGCGTCAGCGCCAGCATCTCACCGGCGGTAACGGCAGCGCTGCGGGCCGCCCAGGCTCAGGAACAGGCGGCCGAAGACGGACTGGCCGCGGCCATCACCCAGGCTGCGCTCGAACGCGCTGCACTGCTGAACGAGCTGGAAACCGCCGAGGCGCGGACCGACCTGGCTGATCTGCTGTACCGTAACGCCCGGTCCAGCCTGGATGAGACCACCGTGCGTGAGGAACTCGGACTGGCCATACCGCTCGAAACCCAGGCCGCTGCGCTCGCGGTCATGCGCGCCGAACTCGACCTGAAGCAGGCCCGCCTGCAACAGCTGGAAGCATCACTCGCGCTTTACGAATTCACTGCCCGCCCGCTCACGGAGGAAGGTCCGCGATGAAGAAGATTGTGTTCACACTGGGGCTCGTCGTGGCCCACACCGCTGCTGCACTGTCGTTCAGCGACGTCCTGTCCGCAGCCCCCGGCCGCCCCGATGCCGTGAGCGCCCAGCTCAGGCTCATAAACGCGGAATCAACCATGCTGCGGACCGAAGCTGACCCGCTGGCGCTGCGCATCGACCGGCTGCAGGCGGCCCAGGCTGCGGAGCTGGCCGGGGTCGAACTGCGCCAGGCCCGGCTGACCGCCATCGCCGACCTGGCTGAAGCCTACGGCAACGTGCTTGTCGCCCACATGGGGCAGCAGCTTGCCGCAGACGGTCTGGACCTTGCCGAAAGTGGCCTGCAGATCGCCGAGATCCGCTTCGCCAACGGCAGTGCCACCCAGCTCGACCTGCGTGACGCTCAGGTGGCCGTCGACGAAGCCGCCGCCGGCCTGCAGACTGCCGGCAGCGCCCTGCGCCTGGCAGTGAGCAACTTAGAAGGCATGATCGGCGAGACGGTCGACCCGGAGCAGCTGGATCCGCTGCCAGTCGGCCAGCTGCCCGCCCTGCCGGACCTTGACGCCGTACTGAGCGCTGCGCTCTCCGTACCGCAGCTGCTGCAGGTGGAGCACGGCCTCGAACTGGCCACGGCAGCCGTCGAGATGCTGGACCCGAGTTACGCCAGTGCCGCCCAGATCGAGAACGCCCGCACCCAGCTCGAGATGACTGAACAGCTGGCCAGCGAAGCCCGCCGCGGCATCCAGCTCATGGCCCGCAACCTGCACCTGACCGCCCAGAACGCCCTCGCCAGCCTCGAGGTCGAACGGGACGCCCACGCCAACGCCGCTGAACGACACGAGTTCGAGCGGCAGCGTCTGGAAGGTGGACTCATCTCCGAGATCGCCTTCCGGCAGTCAGCACTGCAGCTGCGCCAGGCTGAACTGAGCCTGCTGCAGGCGGAGAGCGCCGCTCTTACCGAACTGTTCCGGCTGAGCGCCGGCAGCCTCGTCGGGCTGTCCGGACCGCTCGGCCAGCTGGGTGACCGATGAGGAAGCTGCTGCCAGGACTGCTGCTCGGCAGCCTGCTGCTCGCTGCCTGTAACAGCGAGGAGGCGGCACCGGCCGCGCCCGCCACTGCAGCTGTCTCTCCAGTCGAGTTCACTCGCAGCGTCCGCACCATCACGGCGGTGCAGGGCACGCTCAGTACCGAACGCCGCGCGACAGTCACGGTCGAAGCAGCCCAGGAATCGATGGTCGCTTCGGGCGCGAACGGCCGCGTACAGACGATCGTCGCCCCGGAAGGCAGCAGCGTGCGGGCTGGTGACGTCGTCATCCAGCTGGACGATGAACAGCTGCGCTTCCAGGTGGACAACGCCCGCGTGGCGGTCGAGAGTGCCCGCGTGAGCCTGCAGATGGCCGAGTCGGCCGCAGGTGAAGGCGGCGACCAGGCACGCGCTGCCCGGCAGACCGCACAGCTGAACCTCGATCTGCAGCAGCGGCTGTACGACGAAGCCGGGCAGCTGTTCGCAGCCGGTGCCATCGCCCGGGCGGAGCTGGACGGGCTGGCCACCCAGCTGTCACAGGCGCGGGCTGCACTGCAGCAGGCAGAGGACGCCGTGGCCCAGGCCAGCCGGGCCGGCGGTGAGAACCTGGCCCTGCTGCGCCTGCAGCTGCAGGCGGCCGAGACCCAGCTCAGCCAGGCCGAGAGCATGCTGGCCGAAGCAGCCATCCGTGCTCCGTTCGATGGCACCGTAGTGATGCTGCTGGCCAACCCGGGCGAGTTCGTCGGTGCCGGGCAGCCGGTATTCCAGCTGAGCAGCACCGGCCCGCAGCTCGCACGGTTCTCCGTCCCGACTGAGGACGTTCCCGTGCTTATGCAGGACCCGGACATAACCATCAGCTATGCCGGCCTGGACTACTCAGCCCGCCTGCGTCCCAGCAGTGGCATTCCCGCGCAGGGCCGGCAGGTGCGGCTTACCGCCGAGGTTCACGGGTCACAGAACCCCATCCCGAACGGCGCGGTCGCCAGCTTCACCTACGGGGTCGAACTGGCCACGGGTGACCTGCTCCCCAGCGCCGCCATCCGTGCAGGCAATACCGTGCTGGTCGCCGACCAGGGCCGCGCCGAACCGGTCACGGTAGAGGTCGTGGCAGAAGCAGGCGGCCAGGCCGTGGTGACGGGGCTGCCTGATGATGCCGCTGTCGTCTACCCGCTGCCGGCGGACCTGACCCCGGGTACCGCCCTGGAGGTCATCGACTGATCCATGAAGAAACTGATCGCCTTCTTCGTTGACAACTACGTCCTGACCATCAGCCTGTTCGGCGCCGTCATGCTGTTCGGCGGGCTCGCTGCCTTCACGCGCGGCGTTGACCTCATGCCCAGCGCTGACATCCCCATCGTTGCGGTCATTACCCAGTACCCGGGTGCCGCACCGGAAGAGGTGTCGCGCGAGGTGAGCGAGCCGATCGAGAACGCCCTGGCGACACTGGGTGGCGTCACCGCGCTCACCTCGACCAGTTATGAGAGTGTCAGCAGCGTCGTCGTGCAGTTCTCCGCCGACAACGACCTCGACTCCTCGGCGGTCGAAGTGAGTCAGCGTGTCAACGCGCTGCTGGCCTCGCTGCCGGACGCGGTCAGTGCTCCGAGCGTCCAGAAGTTCGACCCGGCTGACCAGCCGATCATGTCAGTCGCGCTCTACGCTGCCGGCGTCGACCTGGCTGCGGTGCAGGCCTACGCCGAGGACGTCCTGGCACCGGCGCTGCTGCGTTCGGCTGGCGTCGCCAGCGTCGACGTGGTCGGACCTGCTGACCGCGAGATCCAGGTGCTGCTGCAGCCCGGCCAGCTGGAAGCGTACGGCATAAGCGCCATGCAGGTAGTCGGTGCGGTACAGGCAAGCGCACTGGACATCCCCGCCGGCAGCCTGTCGCTGCAGGACAACCGCCTGCTGCTCACCGGCCGCGGCTCGCCGGAAAGCCTCAGCGAAGTCGAAGCGATCCGGGTCGACCCTGTGCGCGGCATCCGGGTCAGTGACGTGGCGGTCGTGCGGGACGCCAGTTCTGAGATCAGCTCGTTCGCCCGTTACAACGGTGAATCCGTGATCCTGCTGGACGTCCGCAAGTCCCAGGGCGCCAACACCGTCTCGACCGCCGCTGCCGTCCACGCGGGCCTGGCCGGTCAGGCACTGCCCGACGGCTACAGCGCGACGGTCATCAACGACATGTCGGCGTTCATCGCCAACAGCGTGCAGGACACGATGGTGGAGATGGCCCTCGCTGCCATCGCCGTGTCGCTCATCGTGCTGGTGTTCGTCGGCCGGCTCGGCACCGTGTTCGCGGTCGTTCTGGCCATCCCGGTGTCGCTGGCCGGTGCACTGGTCGTGTTCGCCGTCCTGGGTTTCGGTTTCAACATCGTCACGCTGCTGGCCATCACCGTCGCTATCGGCCTGGTCATCGACGACGCCATCGTCGTAGCCGAGAGCATCGACCGTTACCGGGCTGAAGGGATGCCGCTGCGCGAGGCAGTCATCGAGGGCGCCAGCAGTGTGTCTTCTGCAGTGCTGGCGGCCACCATGTCGCTCCTGGCAGTGTTCCTGCCGATCTCGTTCCTGCCTGGTGTCATCGGCAGCTTCTTCATGCAGTTCGGCGTGACGCTGGCAGCCGCCATCGCGTTCTCGTACCTGGAAGCGATGTTCTTCCTGACGATGCGGCTGGCCATCTCGCCCGACCCGTTCCCACCCGGCTGGCGCCGCTTCGCGAGCTTCTTCGGATTCTTCGGCCGCGACGTCAGCTGGGCCGGCGGAGCACTCCGGCGCTTCTGGTTCTGGCTGCTGTTCGCCGCTGCCGCCGCCGCGATCTGGTACTTCCTGGAACCCGTCTGGCTGCTGGCCCTGCTGGCACTCCTGCCGGCCCTGCTGCTCCTGCGTTACGGACTGCGCATCGTCCTGGGTTTCCTCGGTGCCATCTCGCTCAGCCTTTACCGAATCGGGGACTGGTTCACGAACACCGTCCGTGACCTGTACGTCAGTTCGCTGCGGGTCGCCCTGAAACGCAGCTGGCTCGTGCTCGTCATCGCCGTCGGCCTGCTCGGCACGGTCGGCTGGGTGTACCCGCGCCTCGGCTTCCAGTTCCAGCCGTCAGTCGACTCGGGCTTCCTGGAGGTCCAGGTGAACCTGCCCCAGGGCAGCACGCTCGACAACAGCAACCAGGT
>CAYPKV010000002.1:0-44655 GCA_964411415.1 uncultured bacterium | reverse complement strand
TCGAACAGGTCCAGCAGCCCCTGGCGTGTCTCCCCGGCGGCGGTCAGGCGCGCCTGGCCGTACGCGTGCACGCTCAGGTAGTTCCAGGTGGGTACGCTCTCGAAGCGGTCGTACCATTTCGGCGTTATGTAGGCGTGCGGACCTGTGAAGATGACCAGGGTTTCAGAGTCAGCGATCAACTGCCAGTGCGGATTCGCTTTCGCGAAGTGACCACGCAGGACGAGCCGTTCAGGCGGACCTGAGAAACTCAGTGGCAGGTGGGTCGCGACAGGGCTGGCAGCGCCCGAGGAGACTACGGCTGCGAACGAGTTGCTGCGCATGAACTGCAGTACACGGTCTTGATCACTGTCCACATAGCGGGTGGGGACGTACAACCTTCGGCTCCCTCCGGTGCGGCACCTGGGCACCGCGGTTCGTGAAGCTTCAGGTTAGCATCGGCTATGGCCAGCACAGACGAGATCATCAGGGACCTGCAGATCCGCGTAGCAGCACTCGAGGAACTGTTCGCCAGGCTGGGCGAACGCGTCGGCAGTGCGCAGCCGGCCGCGGGCAAACTCCAGGTTTCCGCCAAGGGTGCCGCAGCGGCACCTGCCGGCCCTGAACACGACCCGGAGCTGCTGGAGCTGCTGGCAGCCAACAAGCTTATCGCTGCGATCAAGCGCTACCGTGAACTGACCGGTGCTGGTCTGAGGGACGCGAAACTCGCAGTGGAAGCGATGCACAGAGGCCGCTGAGGCCGGAACGCAGTCCGCTCTCATGGCCAGGAAGAAACCGAAACAGCTGCGACCTGCTCCGAACCTTTACCGGGGTAAGCAGCCGAAGCGGCGCGACACGGTCAACGCACGGGCACACACTGCCCAGCGTGCTGCGGAGCGGCTTGGTACTGGGCTCACGAAAGCTGACCTGGCGCAGCTGGTCCGCCGCATCGAACGGCGCGAAGGTACCATGCTGGAGAAACAGTCCGGCAGCAGGGAACTGTGGCTGCTGAGCTACGGCGATCGCAAGATTCCGGCCGTCTACGACACAGCCGGGAGGACGGTAGTGACAATCCTGCCTGTCGATCACCCGAGTGTGGTGGCGCACATCGCGGCGCCGGAACAGCGCCCGACCGGGCGCGACCCACGCCTGGCCGGACTTCAGGAGTTTGCCGATCAGTTGGGTCTGAAGCGCGGTGACAACCAGGTGATCCGCGAGGGCGAGATGGCCGTACACGATCCAACGGGCCTGCAGGGACCGGTAGTACGGGCGTGCATGGAGACCCGTACGATCACCATCAGCGTGGGTGAGTCAGCAACGCTTCGTGACCGTATGTACCAGTTCAGCGGGCCCGGAGCGGGCTGGCACTGAACTGGTCAGTCAAGGCAACCAGACCAGTATCTCCTCCATCAGGTTGCCGTCTTCGATGCGCCACACCCGGCCTGGCATGGTCTGAGAGTCGATCAGGATCGGCGCTCCACGGTGGTTCGGGATGACGAAAGTCTGCTCAAGCCCGTAGGGATGGAACTCCACGAAAGCCAGCCAGCTGCCATCAGGTGAGAAGGCAGCACCGGCCAGTGTTGTCGGACCGGTGGTCAGCTGATGAGGCGGGGAGTCCGGGTCAGCGAGGTCTTTCACCCAGATGTCGCCAGCCCGGGCGAACACCAGCTGACTGCCATCGTGGGACAGCCGGTAGCTGTGCACCGTGCCCCACTCAGCCTGACTGAAGCCGGCCAGCACGTCGAAACGCAGTTCCGTACCGGTGCCGCTTATCGGGTCGCTCAGGTCCATCTTCACAATCGCACCGTGGTACGGAACGTCGTACTCAGCTGTTTCCATCGCGAACATGAGCTCGGTGTTGCTCACCCACTCCATGTCGGTCGATGCCATGGCTGTGAAGTTCGTCATCACGATCCGTTCGTCAGCGATGTTGATCACTTCGAGGAACGGGTCTCCGAGCGCTGAGAGGATCGCAGCTGCATGCGTACCGTCGGGTGACACCGACAGGCCTTCAACGCGCCACAGTTCTTCCGTATCGGGCCAGAGCCACTGGCGTTTCAGGCCGAACGTACTGAGGTCGTAGACACGGACGTCAAGCGGGTCGACCATGTCGAGGCCTGCGACGAACAGTTCGGCCGCCGCCACGTTGAGGGCGACGACATCGTAATTCGAGAAGCTGAGCCTGGTGAGCCAGTCGTTGCTGCGGGCCAGGTCCCAGGTGTGCACCTGACTGGTGCCGTTACCTATCAGCGTGCCGGTGTATCCGGTGCCGCCACCGCCGCCGGGTGGCGGTGTGTTGTCGCCGCCCGCACCACAGGCACTTAAAGCCAGTGCAGCTGACAGTGGAATGAGTATCTTCCGGAGTGCTCGCATGTACTACCCCCGCTGGCGAGACTAGCCGGATGACTCTTCAAATCACAGTAGGATAGCTGAATCGTGGCTGGGTCAGACAGCAGCATCATCACCGATCCCGCGGCTGCCCGGCTGCTGAGCGACCGTGCACGTGGCCGTTACCTGGACCCGTTCCTGGACCGGGAGGTGACGGTGGCCGAGGCGGCTGGTCAGTTGGGGGTAAGTCCGCAGCGCATGTCGTACTGGACTGCAAAGCTTCAGGCGCTGGGCCTGATCCATCAGGTACGTTCTGAGCTGCGGGGCCGGAGCAGAACAGCCGTATGGTCCTCGGTCGCCCCGCAGTTCAGCTTCCCCCTCGAGCTGCTGCCTACAGATGACCTGGAGACTCTGGAGCTGTACTTTCAGCCGGTCTGGCGTTCGTTCCTCCGTGCCATAGCCGCGGCCGGCCGGCATTACTCGGCAGGCTGGCAGGTGCAGCTGCTGCGCCAGAACGGGCAGCCGGCTTTCCACATCGTTCCAAGCTCAGCACTGCCGGCGGATCTGCCGCTGCTCAACGCCTGGGCCCGCCTCGAGCTGTCAGCCAGCCAGGCGCAGTCTCTGCGGACGGAACTGGAGGAACTGCTGCAGCGTTACATGTCGGAACAAGCCGGGGATGCCCAGAAAAGCTTTCTGGCACACGTCGCACTCGTAGCGGCGCCTGAGGAGTAAGCCACCGCCTGGGACCGCTATGTCCACGCCGGGCCCCGTGGAGAGGATGACGGCTGTATATTCGGCGCAATGACAAATGCCCACGCCATCACCCGCATGTTGAGTATCGCCCTGATCGCCGTACTGCTGGCGGCCTGCGGAGTCGGCGCTCCCGGCGGAGCGGACCCTGGCGACGGAGGACCCGTTGATGACGGCCCGATTCACGGTGAACCTGGTGATGGCGGGCCAGGCGATGGAGACACCGGTGATGACGGCGGTCCGCTTTCAGCTGCGCTCGCCCTTGTTAACTCGTTCCGGGCCGAACCCAGGTACTGCGGCCCCACTTGGCACCCGGCCGCACCGTCGCTGACCATTGATACCCGTCTGAATGCGGCCGCGCAGGCACACAGTGATTACATGGCTATCAATAAACACTTCAGTCACTTCTGGACTGACGGCACCAATCCAGGCCACCGCGTTGCCGCACAGGGTTATAGCCCGAGCACCGTGGGCGAAAACATCGCGATGGGTCCGTCTTCCTCTGAACAGGCCATCCACCGTTGGTTCAACAGCGACGGCCACTGCAGAAACGTCATGAATCCCAGCTTCGTCCATATGGGGCTGGCCAGTGCCACGGCGGCTGACGGCAGGCAGTACTGGACCCAGGTGTTCGCCGCTCCACGCTAGTAATATGTCGCTGCCAGCTCCTCCTCCAGCCGGTCCCACGTCTCGGTAATGCCCTGCAGCATGCCCATCTGCAGCACCTGCTCCAGAGCTGCGGCATCCGCGTACTCGGAGCGGCTGACGAGACGGGTCTTTGAGCCGAGGTCGATGAACTCCATGTGCACCTGGGTGACTGGCATCTCCTCGTTGCTGTTGCCGGCAGCGTCGCTGAACCAGTCTGTATAGGCGAAGCTGCGCGGAGCGTCGATCGCTGTGAAAACTGCCTTGCCCCACGATTCGACACCCTTGTACTCACCGAGCGAGTCGGCCACGCCAGTCATGCAGTAATGCCAGGTGCCACCGGGGGTGAAATCCAGGTCGTTGTGGGTCAGCTCGAAGCCACGCGGACCCCACCAGCGGGCCAGCAGTTCAGGCACAGCGAACATTCGGAAAGTTCTGTCTGCTGGTGCCGCGAACACGCGTTCCAGGACGAGTGTCCGGCCGTTCTCGATATGCGACGTCATGCTGGACTGTGCCATGGTGCGCCTCCTCTGGTTCACCGGCTGCCATCAGGTGTGAGCGATCGTAGTACAGGAAGCCAGAGGTGAAAAGGCTCCCGGCTGCAGAAACGCCGCTGCGTACAGACCCGCTCATGCATACCTGCATTTGCAGACCTTTGTCCCTACACTTTCGTGACAGTGGCAGTTAGCCTGAACACAGTCCCCGGACCCTGTTGACCCAGGGCAATGGATTGGAGTTGAGACGCATGAAGCGCATCAGATTCGGCCTGGCACTCAGCCTGCTGCTGATGCTGTCAGGCCTGACACTCGCACAGGAGGCTCTGACTGGCGAACAGATCTCGCTGCAGGGCAACGGCCGTGGCGCGGGTGCCTGCAGTTCATGTCACGGCGCCGGCGGCGCGGGCATGCCCGGTACCACTTTTCCCCGAATCGCAGGACTCGACAGCGCTTACATAAGCGCCCAGCTGCAGGCTTTCCGCGAAGGCACCCGCAGCGACCCTGTCATGCTGACCAACGCGCTCGCACTCGACGAAGCAGAGATCACGGCGGTCGCTGAGTACTACGCGGGCCTGGACACGCCGGCAGCACCAGCTGTCGTGCCGGCAGACGAAGCTGAACTCGCACGGGGCCAGCTGATCGCCGAACGTGGCAACTGGAGTCGCTACGTCCCTTCATGCCAGAGCTGTCACGGTCCGGGTGGCCGGGGCGCCGGTCCGGACTTTCCGCCCCTTGCGGGCCAGATGGCCGGCTACATAATCCAGCAGTTCAACTACTGGCAGGACGGTCAGCGAAGCAACGACCCGCTGGGGATGATGGAGAACGTAGCTGTGCGGCTGAGCGACGAGGACATCGCTGCCGCAGCCGCCTGGTACGCGAGCCTGAATCCGGTTCCGGCACAGACCGTGGACGGAGGCAACTGATGCGCAGACTGATGATCGTCACGGTGCTGACGATGCTGGCCAGTGCCCTGCTGAGCGTGTTCGCCCAGGATGCTGACCTGCCTTTCGAACGCACCTTCCCCGCCCCGGTGGCCGGCCAGTACATTCACGAGCCACCGGCGCTCGAGGACCTGCCAGAAGGCCCGCTGGGTGAGGCCATCCTCAGGGGCTGGGACATCTTCAACAACACCCAGGATTACAAGGGGATCTACACCTACAGCGACATGACCTGTGCAAGCTGCCACCTGGCAGAAGGCATGATGCCGTTCAGTGCTCCCGTCTGGCCGGTCGCCACGACCTACCCGGATTACCGTGGCAAGAACTGGCGTATCAACACACTGGAAGAGCGCATCTCTGACTGTTTCGCCTACTCGATGAACGGTGTTGCCCCGGAACCAGGTTCCGATGACATGACCGCCATCGTGGCGTACCACACCTGGATGGCGCAGGGCGCGCCGTTCGGTGAAGGTGACATATACGGTCGGGGCTACGGTGCGATGTCACCAGCAGTCCAGGAGCCGGACTTCGACCGTGGAGCGATCGTTTACGAAGCCAGTTGTGCCATATGCCACGGGGCGGACGGTCAGGGTCTGCAGGTTGCCGGTGAGACCGTGTTCCCACCCGTGTGGGGTGACGGTTCGTACAACTGGGGTGCGGGCATGAGCCGCATCCCGACGCTAGCGGCCTTCGTGTACCGGAACATGCCGCTTGGCCAGCCTGGCCTGCTGTCGGAACAGGAAGCCTGGGACGTGGCACAGTTCATCAACAGCCATGAACGGCCCCAGGACCCGCGCTACACTGGCGATGTCCATGAGACCCGCGAACGGCACGCGAACTTCCACAGCAACACCCTGTACGGAACTGAAGTGAACGGCCAGGTTCTCGGCGACCATGACAACACCGGGGCGAAGCCGTTCCTGCGACCGGAGTCACTCCGGTTCGAACCGCTCGCTGACTGAGCCTCCTTCGCAGGGTGCCGCAAGAACGGACTTCTTGCGGCACCCTGCCTGCTGGACCGACAGTGAACGACACGGAGCGGTCTGAAGGCGTATCCTCATAGCCGTGCTTACGTTCGAACAGAAGCTGAAGAACCTGGCGACGCTGGCCCTGAAGGTCGGTGTCAACCTGCAGGAAGGCCAGAGGCTGATCCTGCAGGGTCCACTTGAAGCCGCCGACCTGATGCGGGAGATCGCGAAGCAGGCATACGAACTCGGCGCCCCTTATGTTCGGGTGTCATACATCGATGCCCATCAGGACCTGATCCGGGCGCTGCATGCTGCCGAGGACACGCTTGACACCGTGGACAGCGAACGCATCGAGATGATGCGGCTGAGCATGGAGCGCGGCGACGCACTCATGCGGATCGCCGGGTCTGACCCTGCGTTGATGTCTGCAGCTGACCCGGCGAGAGTTTCGCGCATCTCACGCGCGGAACGTCAGGCTGGCCAGGAGACCGGCCGGCTCATCCAACGCTCCCATATGCCCTGGACGATCATCGCTTACGCGGTGCCGGCCTGGGCGAAGAAGGTGTTCCCGGACCTGCCGGAAGCTGAAGCTGTTGCGAAGCTGTGGGACGCCGTGTTCGCTGCCATCCGTGCTGATCAGGAAGATCCGCTGGCAGCATGGCAGGTGCACCTGGATTCACTCAGCCGCGCACGTGATCACCTGCAGTCGCGCGGTTACTCTGCACTGCGCCTGCGCGCTCCCGGAACAGACCTGCGTCTCGGTCTCGCGGACAACCACATGTGGGAATCCGGTGGCATGAACAGTGAGCTGTCGGGCCAGTTCTTCGTGGCGAACATGCCGACTGAAGAAGTGTTCACCGCGCCGCATTCACAGCGTGTGGACGGTGTCATCTCATCGAGCAAACCTCTGTCCTATCAGGGTCAGCTGATCGACCGGTTCCAGCTGACTTTCAGGGATGGCGCCGTGGTCGAAGCGCACGCAGAGGTCGGCAACGAAGTGCTGCAGCAGCTGCTGGACATGGACGAAGGCGCGCGCCGCCTTGGTGAGATCGCCCTGGTCCCGCATAAGAGCCCGATCAGCCAGAGCGGCCTGCTCTTCTTCAACACGCTGTTCGACGAGAACGCAGCCTGCCACGTGGCGTTGGGGCGGGCGTACGAGACCACGCTGCGTGATGGCACGAAGCGCCCCCTGGAGGAGCTGCAGGCTGATGGTTTCAACCACAGCCTCGTGCACGTTGACTTCATGTTCGGATCTGCCGAACTGGACGTCGACGGTGAACTGCCTGACGGCAGCCTCGAGCCGGTCATGCGCGGCGGCGACTGGGCGTTCTGAGGGGAAGTACATAGGCCGGCTGAATTACGTTCGCCAGGGGGGTGGCCATAACGTTATGGCCACCCCCCTGGCGATTCAGTTGCTCAGCGTGCCGCTGCCCGTACCCGGTTCAGGATCCGCGCAGGATCTGCCTCCACGCCAAGCTTCCGGAACGATTTGCAGAGTGACTCAACGTCCCTGCGCACGAACTCAGCGTAGTTAGGGTTCTCCCCTGCCATCACGACCTGAGGCAGGTCGATGAGGACAACACGCTCCTGCCACCACAGCAGGTTGAAGGTGCTGAGGTCGCCGTGTGCACGGCCCATGGCGCTGAGGCGCTCAGCTATGGCTACGCTTTGCGCGAAGGCAGCCTGCGCCTGCTCCGGTTGGAGCCGCATGTCGCTCAGCCGGGGCGCGGGTGCGTCACGGTCACCGATCAGCTCCATCAGCACCACGCGGCCGGCACGGTTGATGTCGAACATCTCCGGCCCGATCATCGGCCTGGGCACCGGCAGGCCGGCCCGCCACAGTTCCCACAGTTGCAGGTACTCACTTACGACCCATGAATGCTGCTGGGCTTCCAGGCCGAAGCGGGTGCGGCTGCGGATGGCCCGCGCGGCGCGTTCATCGGCGATGAAGCGGCCTTCCCGGTAACTGCTGTCGTTTTTGAACGAGCGCACTTCGAGGTCAGCGTATATCTTGGCCGCCATCAGACCGCTGGGGCCTTCCACCAGGTAGACGGTTGCTTCTTTGCCACTTTTGAGTTCGCTGAGCAGGTCCGTGAACCGGCCCTGCTCGAACAGAGACTGGAGCTCCGGGTCAGTGAACCGGTCGGCTGAACTGGTTGCTGCGTCCGGGTCGACATAAAGGTCTTCCCGTTTCGTCCTGCGCCTGGGTTTGCGCCGGTCGGCCCTGCGGCCGAAACGTTCTTCGGTCGCGACGTCGTCGTTCGTGATTCGCTTCAAGCGAACCCTCCATCCATACGGTTGTAAGTAACGGATTGTCGTGCGACGCCGGGACCGCAGTCAGTTGCTCAGACGGTCTTGCTGGTGGCGTCGGCGCGGATGCAGTTCACAAGGTCAGTTTTCATGGCCAACACCACCTTCCTGAGTAAGCTGAAAGTACTTTAGGGCCTGGCTGGTCGATTGTCAAACCGTCCGGCCAGACCCTGGTCACACCTGTACTGCCCGGATCGTCAGCCCGGCAGCGTCGGCCTTACTTCGATCTTGGAGGGCAGGGTGCGTTCCGGTGCACGGAGCAGGTACAGGACCATCTCGCCCACGTCTTCAGGCTGGATCTTCCAGGCATCTCTTTCTGAGGGTTCGTTGTCGTTGAAGTGTGTTGCGACCGAGCCGGGCATTATCGTCGTGGTTTTCACACCGTACTTGCGCAGGTCAAGCATGACAGCCTGGGTGAAGCCGACGAGACCGAACTTGCTGGCGTTGTAGGCGCTGCCTTTCTCGAAGAAGTTGGTGCCGGCCAGTGAGGCGATGGTGATCAGGTAACCCCTGTTCAGTTTCAGCTGTTCGACAGCGGCGCGGGTCGTGTAGAACGCACCGGTCAGGTTCGTGTCGATGATGCTGTGCCATGTTTCCAGGCTCATCTCGTCGATGGCGGAGAAGCCGCCGACGCCGGCGTTGGCAATGGCGACGTCCAGCTGGCCGCACTCTTCTACTGTCCGCCCGACCACCGCCGTCTGTTCGGCAAAGTCACGGACGTCGCAGCGCAGTCCGAGTGCCTTGCCGGGCCCACGGCCGGTCAGTTGCTGCGCAACGGCTTCTGCTGCCGCGCCGTCCCGTGCGGTGACGGTGACGTTCATGCCTGCGCCGACCAGGGCTTCAGCGATGCCCAGGCCGATGCCTTTCGTGCCACCGGTTATGAGTGCCGTCTTGCCTGAGAGTACGTTCATGACATCAAGTGTCGCATGAAGCGGGGCCGCCACGGGTAATCGTGGCGGCCCGATCTGCCAGGCGAAGTGGTGGGTGGCGGTCTAACGCGGTTCGACCACGCGACCCGAGCCGCTGCCACGCCGCACCGGTTCAGCCACCGCTGTCATGGTTCCATCCTGGTTGAACATTATCAGCGTCGCAGCCCCGATCTCACTGGTCGGGTTGAAGCTGTGGCCCCGGCCGGTCAACGCGACCATGACGTCTTCGGCGAAACCTTCCTCAGCTGAGGTCGCACTGCCAGTCTGCTGTGACATGCGTGGCGCTGCGACTGCCTCCTCTGCCGTCATGCCGAAGTCGATTACGTTGATGATCGTCTGCAGCACGGTCGTGATGATTGTGGAACCACCGGGCGAGCCCAGTGCCATGAACGGCTCCCCGTCCAGAAGGACGATGGTCGGTGACATGCTCGAGCGGGGACGTTTGCCCGGCTGGACTGAGTTCGCCGTGCCGGGGGTGGCGTTGAAGTCGGTGAGTTCGTTGTTCAGCAGGAAGCCACGGCCGGGTACCACCATGCCGCTGCCACCGGTGCCTTCGATGGTGATCGTGTAGGCAACGACGTTCCCGTACCGGTCAGCGACCGTGATGTGACTCGTGCTGATACCTTCGTCGTC
Source organism: uncultured bacterium (assembly GCA_964411415.1). Classification (GTDB taxonomy): domain Bacteria; phylum Deinococcota; class Deinococci; order Deinococcales; family Trueperaceae; genus CALDPK01. The sequence goes on along the minus strand of CAYPKV010000002.1, from coordinate 34,681 downwards.
ACCTTCCTGTGGTGCGAACAGTGGCGGGCTGCCGACTTCCTGGAAAGCGAAGGGGTTGCCGGCAGTGACGTCGCTGCCGGGCCCGTCCCCGATAAGCGTGGCCCGGCTGGCAGCGAACTCCGGATTCTGCAGACCGGCGGCCGGTACGTTGACGAAGTCTGAGTCGCCCATGTACGCGGCGCGGTCTGCGTATGCGATGCGGCTCGCTTCGATCATGTGGTGAAGGGCATCAGCCTCACTCATGGCTGAGAGGTCGAACTGTTCCAGGATGCCGAGGATCAGGCCCACTGTGAGGCCGCCGCTTGATGGCGAGCCCATGCCGAATATGTCGTAGCCGCGGTAGTTCATGTGGGTGGCGACCCGGACCGGAGCGTGGTACAGATCGAGGTCCTGCATCGTCATGTTCTGCGGGCGGACTTCATACGACGGCTCCGCCACTGTCTGCGGTGCCTGGACAGTGGCGACGAGATCCTCGCCGATCTCACCACGGTAGAAGACGTTGATGCCCTGTTCCGCTATCAGGCGGTAGGTGGCAGCCAGGTCAGGGTTGCGGTGGATGCTGCCGACTTCAGGCGCAGCTCCGCCAGGCAGGTACAGTTCAGCTGCGGCCGGGAAGGTCGAGAAACGGTCGAAGTTGCTGTTGGCCTGGCTGGCAAACGTCTCGTCGACCGTGAAGCCGTCTTCGGCGAGCCGGATCGCTGGCCTGAGCAGGGTGCCAAGGTCCATCGTGCCGTAGCGGTCCAGCGCGACCTGCCACTGAGCGAGGCTTCCGGGTACGCCTACCGACAGGCTGCTGCTGCGCCGCTCGTTGAACGGGATGACTTCATCCCCGTCCATGAACATGTCCGGAGTCGCAGCCAGTGGTGCAGTTTCGCGGCCGTCGATGCTGATCACCTGACCGGATTCAGCGAGGTAGATGAGCATGAAGCCTCCCCCGCCGATTCCGCCGCTGAACGGTTCCGTGACACCGAGCGCTGCGGCCGCGGCGACGGTCGCATCTATGGCGTTTCCACCAAGTTCGAGGACGCTGATGGCGGCCGCAGTCACCCGTTCATCGACGGTTGCCGCGGCACCGCCATGCCCCGTCTGATGCGTCTGAGCCTGCGCGCTGCCAGCTGTGAATGCAAGCAGCATGCCAGTGAACACACTTCGAAGGTGTTTCATGGTCACTCCTCTTCCGTTGCCCCACCGGTAGGTGCCAGGTGGTTGGCGCAGTTTAGTACAGATAGTGGAGCGGGGTACCAGCTGAGTCAGAGCAGGAAAGGCAGGAAGAAGCTGGCGATCAGGACGGCGCTGATCAAGGCTATGAACAGTTTGCCGCCGGCAGTGGCCAGGTTGAAGGTGCCGCCGACGCCCATGTGAGGGGGCCGCGGCACGATGACCCGTCTGTCATCCGGGTTGTTGTAGAACATGCCGCCCAGTACCCAGTACTTCGGGTTCAGGGCCGGTTCGGCCTGTGGTGTGACAGCCGCCCGTTCTTCTCTCAGGCGTGGCATGTTCACGGCGATGATTATCAGTACCGGCACGACGAGCAGCACCGTGAAGACGATGAACGCAGGCCCTGGCTGCAGTCCGTACCAGCTGAGCAGGGCGATCCAGCCGAACAGCACGGCCATGGCCAGACTCAGGTAGCTGAGGCTGAGACCGATGACGCGTTTCTCTGCAGGGGTTGTGTTCTTTCGCCGGTTCAGACCCAGCTGCAGTCCGATGAGCAGGAGGCAGCTGGCTGCGCCGATGAACAGCGCACCGAACACAGTCCATACGGATTTGGCTCCGAACGCATCAGCCTCGCCGGCAGCGTTCCAGTGAGTCGGCAGTTGCTGGGGCAGCTGCCCGTAGATGCTGGCGCCCCACAATCCGACCGCGAGCATGATCAGGACTGCCAGTGAGTTCATCACGAACAGAACCCTGGACATGGTTTCAGTTTATCTGATGTGTTTCAGGGGTGATAATCAAAGTCATGTCGGACAACTCAGCTTCAGACTTCGTAACGGCGCCATGCAGCAGTACAGCCGACGGCAGGGCTCAGGTCGCCGGCGCCCTGCTTGTACACGAACAGCACGGCGTGCTGCTGCATCACCGGGATGACAAGCCCGGTATCGCTGCACCGGGCAAATGGGCACTGTTCGGCGGGCACCTCGAAGACGGTGAGAGCCCCCGCGCCGCGCTGGTCAGGGAGCTGCACGAAGAGCTGCGTCTGACACCCTCCGCCTTGACGCCCTTCGCCCTGCTGGAGGGCGCCTACTCGAGGTTCTACATCTTCCTGGCGTACACGGACGCCCGACTGGCTGAACTCGTGTTGGGTGAAGGCCAGGGAATGGGCTACTTCAGAGCCGGTCAGGCGCTCGCTGAACTCGACCTCAGCAACAGTGCCCGGGTGATCCTCGAGATGTACCTGCCCTATTCCCGTTACCTGGCACAGGAAGCCGGCCGGCCGCTGGCACGTCCACAAGCGGACTGAACTGCCAGCGGCCGCTTCCGGCTGGTGGTCAGACGAGCTCGGCGACGACCTCGCCGATCCAGTTCCTGTCAGGCGCCGGCCCCTGGTTCGGCAAGAGCGCCCGCAGGTAGGTCCAGCGGGTGAGCAGGTAGAAACCGAACTGGATGACGGCGAACAGTGCCACCACCAGCAGGCTGTAGCCGAGTACCGCGATGCCGAACATGCCGCCGAGGGCATCGAGTGCGATCACCGCGTGGATCGAACCAGCCGCGAGGGGCAGCAGGAACATCACGGCGATCTGGCCGGATATGTAACGGCGGGCTTCCTGGCTGGTGATGCCGAGGCGTTCCAGCTTCCGGAAGGTCTTGCGGTCCTCGGGCAACTCAGTGAACAGCTTGAAGTAGATGAGGCTGCCCGATCCGATGAAGAAGAGGAGCGAGACGAACAGTCCGGCGAACATCGACAGTGACAGCAGTTGCCTGAGGGTGCGGGACATGCTCGCCCGGTCAGCCGTATGGATGAACCAGTTGTCCTCGCCCAGCTGCTCACGCAGGGTGAAGCTCACGGCTGCCCCGGCGCTGTCGTCCGCCCAGTCGTAGTAGTCAACGCTGTAGGCAGCCTCGGGCAGCTGCTCCCAGTCGTCATCGGCCAGGCTGTACCATTCGAGTCCCGGGCTGGGCAGCATCGACAGTTCCACGTCGAACTGGCGTGCCGTCACTTCCTGTGAAGCGACGGGCAGCTGGACCTGCCGTCCCTGGGCGGCCTGAATTCCCGGGTTCGCCAGCAGGATCGCCGCCTGCGATTCAGGCAGGTAGTAGGCGTCGCCGTACAGCTTGACGGTAGCGGTTCCGTAGGCGGTGACCGTCACGTTGTTCTCACTTGCCAGGAGCAGGACCTGGGCCTGCGGGATGCCCGCGTCTTCATGGATGGTGAGGGCAGTCGGGAAGTTGCCGGCCAACAGGTTCTGGGAGAAGATGTAGAACGTTCCGGCCGCCGTAAGAACCACGGCACTGAGGTTCGTGATGGTAGCCAGCAGCCGGGCGTTGTCCTTGAGCCTGAAAACCAGCTGCGAGACGGTGAGCATCGTCGTGCCCCGCATGTAACGGGGGCTTGCCCTGATGCGGTTCAGCAGCCAGACGGTGGCTTCAGAGAACACCAGGTAGGTGCCGACCACCACAGCCAGGGTGACGGGCAGGAAAGCCGTGGCCACGGGTCCGACGCCCTGGACGAGGAGGGCCGTGACGTAGCCGCTGAGCAGCAGAACGGTTCCGGTCAGCGCCACCAGGGGCCTCACGCGGGCTTCAGCCCGGGGTTTCCTGGCGTCCTGCAGCAGTTCAAGTACGCTGCGCCGACCGATCAGCAGGGAGCTGAACATGCTGATCAGCTGGAACAGCAGCAGGAAACCACCGACGGTCACCAGCAGTGCCGTCGGCACTAGCTGGACGCTCAGCACCTCGTCCATCAGGAGTACGCGGGAGAGGCCTAAGAAGAACAGTCTGTTGAACAGCAGGCCGAGGAGGATGCCGCTGATGATCGCCAGGGTGGACAGAACAGTGTTCTCGAGCCAGACGAGTTTCCTGATCTGGCTGCGGGTGGTTCCGAGCAGACTCAGCATGCCGAACTCCTGGCTCCTGGCCCGCAGGAAGGCGCCGCTCGAGTAACTGACGAAGAAGAAGGCGAACACCCCGATCAGCACCAGGCAGGTCGCCAGGACTGCCCTGGTGGTTTCGCCACCGTACAGGTAACCTTCGGCCAGTTGCGGGTGGAACAGGAACTGTGCGTACATGAAGAACAGCAGGACGCTGAAGGTGCTGCTCAGGAAGAACGCGGCGTAGCGCAGCCAGCTGCCGCGCAGGTTGCTCAGTGCCAGGTCAGCGAACGTCATCGTTACCCGCTCCAAGCACACTGAGGCTGTCCAGGATCTGCTGGAAGAACACCTGGCGCTTCTCCCCGGCCCGCAGCTCGCTGTGGGTACGGCCATCACGTATGAACAGCACCCGCTTGCAGTAACTGGCGGCGAAGGGATCGTGGGTGACGATGACGACCGTGACTCCGAACTCGCGGTTCAGTTGATCAAGGGCGTCCATGACGTCCTGCCCGGCCTTCGAGTCGAGGTTGCCGGTCAGTTCATCGGCCAGCAGCAGCTCCGGCTCGTGGATCATGGCGCGGGCGATGGCGGCACGCTGTTGCTGGCCACCGGACACCTGGAACGGTTTGCGGTCCAGGATAGCGCCGATGCCGAGGATGCCGCTGATGCGCTCCAGGCGCTGCATCATCTCGCGGGCCGGCATCCGGTCGAGCACGAGGGGCAGGAGGATGTTCTCCTTGAGCGACAGGGTGTCGAGCAGGTTGAAGTCCTGGAACACGAAGCCGAGTTTGCGGCGCCTGAACAGTGCCAGCTGGTCGGGTCCCATCCCGGCCGGATCGATTCCAGCGATGGTGACGCTGCCTGAGGTGGGCCGGTCGATGGTTGCCAGCAGGTTGAGCAGGGTCGACTTGCCACTGCCGGAGGGCCCCATAACTCCCAGGAACTCCCCGGGCATTACGCTCAGGTCGATCGAATCGAGTGCGGTGTGGCTGAGCCCGCCTCGCCTGTCACCGTAGATGCGGGTCAGGTTGCGGGCACTGAGGATCGACTGGCTGTTGTTGGGATCATGTACTGCCGTGTGCATGAGCACACCTCCTGTCAGCGACCACCGTAAATGCGGGCTGCCGTCACTTTCCCGCTGTGAACCTTACAGTGCTGTCACCCAGGCGGTGCAGGCCCGCCGGATTGAATCCGATGGTGACTGTCGTGCCCTGGTCCACTTCAGAGTCGATCCGCAGGCTGTGGCCCAGGCGCCCACAAACCTGGGCTGCCAGGTACAGGCCCATCCCGGTCGAGGCCGACCTGGCTCGGTCCCTGCCACCCGTGTAGAACCGGTCGAACACGCGTGGCAGCTCCCCGGCAGGTATTCCCTGGCCCTCGTCACTTACGCTGATCGAATCGTCCGAGACCGTCACGGTGACCTTCGAGGCGCCCGCGGAGTACTTCAGTGCGTTGACGAGCAGCTGCCTGAGCACGACTTTCAACCATTTCGGGTCGGTCTCGGCTGAGGACGCCGTGCCGATCACCACCGGGTAGATTCCCGCCAGGAGCCAGCTGCTCTTCAGTTCGTTCACGCTCTCACGGACGAGTGGCAGCAGTTCGGTGCTGCGCACCTGCAGGTCGAGATCGAAGCGCTCCAGCCGGGATGTGGCCAGCATCGTGTCCAGCCCGCGTGCCAGCCGCTCGGCTTCCTCGGTGATGCTGTCCCAGCCGGGGCCCCCGTTCTGCTGGGCTGTCAACTGGATGACCGAGACAGGCGTCTTCATGTTGTGAACCCACAGGTCCACGAAACTGCGGTGCTGGTCTGCCTGCTCCCGCAGCAGCGCCACTTCCTCGGAAACACTGGCGATGGTGCGGGCCAGCAGTTCCACCGTCGCCCGCTGTTCACGTGAGGCTGGCTGCTGAAGCGGCGCGGCTGAAGGTTCACCGATGCGCTCCCTGACCTGACGCCTGAAGTTCCGCTGCCTCAGGTAGTCGATCGTCAGTATGACGGACGTGGCGAAGAGCGTCAGGAGCAGCAGGTAGGCGACATCTGCGAGGTTCAGCGGTGCGATCGCCAGGTGGACGATGAGGAGCAGGAAGCCCAGCGCAGCCCCGAATGCCAGCAGGAGAGGCAGCCTGTCCAGGACGTAGTCGACCCCTCTCATGGCAGGTCCAGCCTGTAGCCTTCTCCACGGACCGTGTCGATGGCGCCGGCCAGGCCAAGGCTGGCCAGGCGCCTGCGCAGTCGGGTGACGTTGACGGTGAGCGTGTTGTCATCGACGAACTCGCTCTCGTCCCAGAGCAGCGCCAGCAGCCGCTGCCGGCTCACGACCCGGCCTGCGGCGGCACTGAGCGCCTCCAGCAGCAGCGCCTCGTTGCGCGTCAGGCTGACGGTGCTGCCGGCCCAACTGACCTGCAACCTGAGCGGATCGAGCCTGAGCCCGTGCTCTGGAGCTGCTTCCGTGCTGTACTCGCCATAGGCGCGCCGCAGCTGCGCCCGGATCCTGGCTGTCAGCACGTCCAGGCTGAACGGTTTCACCAGGTAGTCATCTGCACCATGCTCGACGGCCAGCACCTGGTCCATGTCTGCTCCGCGGGCAGTCACGAAGATGATCGGCACGGTCGAAACCGTACGGATCTGCCGGCACCAGTAGAAACCGTCGTAGTGCGGCAGGTTGACGTCAAGCAGCACAAGCTGGACAGCGGAGTCCAGGAACTCCTGGCGCAGGTCATGCAGCCGCTCGGCGATTACCGTCTCAAATCCGTAACGCTGCAGGTGGGCGGCCATCAGCTGCGCCAGCTTCGGTTCGTCCTCAACGATGAAGATCCGTTGCTGCATGCCCGCATTGTCGCAGATGGGCCGGCAGTCACGGCTCGGGTAAAATGCTGCTTACAGTCACCTGTGACGGGCGCTGCTTCCGTACGGACAGAAAGAGAGTGGTCGATTTGACTGAGCCTTCAGGACTTCTGCAGCTCGCCAGCCGGGACCTGGACGAGATCATCGCCATCCGCCATGACCTTCACATGCATCCGGAACTGGGCAACGAGGAAGAACGTACTTCCGCTGTTGTGGCAGAGAAGCTGGCCAGCTGGGGCATCAGTGACGTGACCAGGATGGCCGGTACCGGCCTGGTAGCCACGATCCGCGGCAGGCGGACCGGTGATCGCAGCATCGGCCTGCGGGCTGACATGGACGCCCTGGCGATCAATGAACTGAACAGCTTCGGCCATGTTTCGCGGTACCCCGGCAGGATGCACGCGTGCGGGCATGACGGTCACACCTCGATGCTGCTCGCTGCAGCCCGGTTGCTGGCGGCGGACCCTGACTTCGCGGGCACGGTGCATCTGATCTTCCAGCCGGCGGAAGAAGGCCGCGGCGGAGCCCTGAAGATGCTCGCGGAGGGGCTCTTCGAGAAGTTCCCATGCGACCGCATATACGGCATGCACTCTGCCCCGCACCTGCCAGTGGGTGAGTTCGGCACGATGACAGGCGCGATGATGGCGGCTGCCGGACGCTGGACGACCGTGTTCAGGGGTGACGGCGGCCACGGCGGTGCCGGACCTCACCTGACGCAGGACCTGAGCGTCGTCGCTGCAACCTTCATTAATGCGCTGCAGGCGGTCGTAGCGCGCAACGTATCTGCCTTCGACCCGGCGATCATCAGCATCGGTCACATCCAGGGCGGCTCAGCTGAATCGCTGAACGTGCTGCCATCTGAACTGCACCTGGGTGGCACCATGCGAGCGTTCAGTGATGATATTCAGAAGTTGATCACTGAGCGCATCGCCGAGACGGCCCGGATGAGTGCCGACATGTACGGGGCCAGCAGCGAGTCAGACAGCTGGTGGGGTTCGGTTCCGGTCGTTACCGATGAGGCCGCGACCCGCAGCGCGCTGGAAGCGGCGGCCCAGGTGGTTGGCAGTGGATCCGTTGATCCGGCGATCGCGGCCACGACGGCGGGTGAGGACTTCTCGTTCATGCTGCAGAAGCGGCCGGGCAACTTCATATGGCTCGGCAACGACAGTCATGACGGTGATGGCGGTGGACAGCTGCACACGCCTTACTACGACTTCAACGACCGGGCGCTGCCCTTCGGCATCGCCTACTGGCTGTCGGTCGTCAATGTGGAACTGGACGGTCGGTACGGCGGCTGAGCGGCCAGACGGCGCTCAGAGACTGGTCGGGGCGGGAGCCTTTCTGTAAGGTTCCCGCCCCCGACCCGTTTCGGAGGTTGCTGAATCAGTCCGGCGTCAGCGGATGGTGACCCCGTACGTTTCGATGCGTTCGGTCGGCAGCACGTTGAGTCCTTCGACGTTGTCGGCGATGGCGACGAGCTGACGTTCAGTGTGCAGGTACAGCCAGGGAGCTTCATCGAATGCGACCTGGAGGGCTTCGGCGTAGATGGCGCGACGTGCTTCTTCATCGGTTTCGACACGGCCGGCGTCAAGCAGTTCGTTGAACGGTGCGTGGTCCCACAGTGAACGGTTGGAACCGAACGGCACGACCTGCGAGCCGTGGAGAACGTTGAAGAGGCCCTGGTCAGCGTCACCGGTGGAGACGCCCCAGCCCATCAGGCCGAGCTGCGAAACGCTTTCTTCGGCGGGGCGGCCGATGTCAGCGAGGTAAGCGGCCCATTCCATGGTGATGATCTCAGCCTTCACGCCGACATCAGCAAGGTAGCTCTGAACGGCTTCGGCCACCTGGATGTCCTGCATGTAGCGGCCGGTGGGGCTGTGGAGGGTGATCTCCAGGCCATCCGGGAAGCCGGCCTCGGCGAGGAGTTCACGGGCACGTTCGGGGTCGTACTCGTAAGTGCCGGTCGAGGTGTAGCCGAAAACGCCTGGTGCGATCGCAGCGTCGGAGACGCGGCCGGCACCGCCGAGGACGAAGTCGACGATGGCCTGCTTGTCGATTGCGTGGTTGAGTGCCTGGCGGACACGGACGTCGGTGAACGGTTCGCGGTAGTTGTTGAAGAAGATGTAGATGGTCCGCATGCTGTCGACTTTGTGGACGGTCACGCCGTCGATGGCGTCGACGCGGTTGACGTCCTGTGGCGGCACGTTGATGGCGACGTGGGCGGCGCCGGACTCGATCATGGCGACGCGGGTGGTGCCTTCAGCGATGGGCAGGAACGTGACGCTGTCCAGGGCGGTCGGCTCACGCCAGTAATCGTCGTTACGGACGAGGCGGAGGCGTTCACCACGGGCCCAGGTGTCAAGCCGGAACGGACCGGTACCGACGGGGTTGCCGGCCAGTTCGGGGTCGTCCATGCTGGCGGGCGACATCATCGCCTGTGAAGCGTGGGTGAGGTGCGGGAGAAGCGGGGCGAACGGCTCGGGCAGGTGCAGGTCGACGGTGTACTCACCGGTGACGGTCACGCCGTGCACGTTGCCAAGCAGGGTGGCGAACGCGTTGGCGAGTTCCGGGTTCTTGATGCGTTCGATGTTCGCTTTGACCGCTTCTGCGTTGAACGGGGTGCCGTCGTGGAACGTAACGTCTTCGCGGAGGGTGAGAGTGACGGTCCTGCCCTCGTCTTTGACCTCGTAGCCCGTCGCGAGGTGCGGGGCCACGTTACCTTCGGGCGTCAGGACGAACAGGGTCTCGAAGATGTGACCGGTGACGTTGAAGGTCGGGGTGTCCGTGACGGCATGGACGTCAAGGGTTACCGCGTCGGTTCCGACAGCGATCACCAGATCCTGCTGCGCGGCGGCAGCACCGATCATGCCGACGACGGCGAAAGAGGCTATGAAACGGCGTATCCGGCTCTTGAACATACACTTCCTCCAGGGGGAAAGAAACTGCAATAAGTGCGTCTCACAGGGCACGAATTGTGGATGCGGGAACTATAACATGTTCAGGTCCGCCGGTAGCACGCCGCTTGCCTGACCGGCTGTAACTGCGCTATTATACCCCTACCCCCGGGGGGTCGGCCACTTCAGGTTGGCACCCGGCCAGGAAGGCAGGAACGATGGAGACGAGCAACAGACAACTCTCAGTCGGCATCCAGGGCATGACCTGCGCCAACTGCGTCAGCCGGGTCGAACGCGCACTGAACCGCGTCGACGGCATATCGGATGCCACCGTGAACCTGGCGACCGAGAAGGCCACCGTCTCGTTCGATGGCCGTGTTCTGGCGGTTTCCGACGTCCTGGGCGCCATAAGCGGCAGCGGCTATGAACCGGTGACCGCTGACGCCACCCTGAGCATCCAGGGCATGACCTGCGCCAACTGCGTCAGCCGGGTCGAACGCGCCCTCGGCCGCACGGACGGCGTGATCCAGGCGAACGTGAACCTGGCAACCGAGAAGGCCACCGTGACGTACCTGCCGGAACTTGTCACGGTCGCCACCCTCCGCAGAGCCATCCAGGACGCGGGTTATGAGGTTCTGGACACTGAAGGCGCCCGTGACCGGACCGACGTCGAGCGTGAAGCACGGGAGCAGGAGCTGGCACGCCTGCGCCGCCGGCTGATCGTCGCCGCATCGTTCACCATCCCGGTTTTCCTGCTGGACATGGTGCCGATGATGATCCCCGCCGTCAGCACGTGGCTGCACGGACTGATTCCGATGCAGACTCTGTACGTGATCATGTTCGCCCTCGCCACTGTCGTTCAGTTCGGCCCGGGCCTGCAGTTCATGCGCAGCGGCTGGCACGCCCTCACGAGTGGCTCGCCAGACATGAACTCCCTCGTCATGCTCGGGACATCTGCCGCCTACGGCTACTCGGTCATCGCGACCTTCTTCCCCGGCCTGCTGCCCGCCGGCACCGTACACGTCTACTTCGAGGCCAGCACAGCGATCATCACGCTCATCCTCGTCGGCAAGTACCTGGAGGCACGCGCCAAGGGCCGCACCAGTGAAGCGATCCGCAAGCTCGTTGGCCTGCAGCCGAAGACCGCCCTGGTCGAACGGGCCGGCGTCGAACGTGAACTGCCGGTCGAAGATGTAGTGCCTGGCGACGTCATCCTGGTCCGGCCCGGTGACCGGGTACCGCTCGACGGCCGCATCATCAGCGGTTCAAGTTTCATCGACGAGAGCATGATCACCGGGGAGCCGGTACCTGTTCAGAAGGGTGAGGGCGCTGAAGTGACAGGCGGTACCATCAACAGGACCGGCGCTTTCCGCTTCGAAGCGACCAGGGTCGGCGCTGACACGGTACTGGCCCAGATAATCCAGATGGTTGAGAACGCCCAGGGATCGAAGGTGCCGATACAGGCGCTCGCCGACCGGGTAGTGAGCATATTCGTGCCCATCGTCATGGGTGCTGCGCTGATCACTTTCCTCGTGTGGCTCATGTTCGGACCGGAACCTGCCCACGTTCTTGCGCTGGTGAACGCCGTTGCGGTGCTGATCATCGCCTGCCCCTGCGCCATGGGGCTGGCGACTCCGACCAGCATCATGGTCGGCACCGGCAAGGCCGCTGAACTGGGTGTCCTGTTCCGCAACGGCGCAGCCCTGCAGAGCCTGCAGGAAACCAGCATCGTTGCACTCGACAAGACAGGCACACTCACTGAAGGCAAGCCCGTTCTGACGGACCTCGAGACCTCAGGTGGCTTCAGTCGCGACGCAGTACTGGCTGCAGTTGCCGCCGTGGAACTCAACTCAGAGCACCCCATAGCACAGGCCATCGTCAGCGCAGCCCGTGCAGCCGGCCTCACGGTCAGTGAACCCGGCGAGTTCGAAGCCGTTCCCGGCTTCGGCGTGCAGGCCCGGGTGGACGGCCAGCTGGTCCAGGTCGGCGCAGACCGTTTCATGGACAGCATCGGTGTCCCGACCGCACCGTTCGCAGAAACTGCCCGGCGCCTGGCCGGACAGGGCAAGACTCCGCTCTACGCCGCGCTGGATGGCCGGCTTGCTGCAGCGATTGCCGTGGCGGACCCCATCAAGGCTTCTACCCCCACTGCCATCCAGGCGCTGCACAACATGGGTCTGCGTGTCGCGATGATCACCGGTGACAACAGGGCCACTGCAGAAGCGATCGCCAGCCAACTGGGCATCGACGAAGTGCTGGCCGAAGTGCTGCCCGAAGGAAAGGTCGCTGCGGTCACGCAGCTGCAGGCCGCCGGCCGCAAGGTAGCTTTCGTAGGTGACGGCATCAATGACGCTCCTGCCCTTGCTCAGGCTGACGTCGGTATCGCCATCGGCACCGGTACCGATATCGCGATCGAGAGCGCCGACGTGGTGCTGATGTCGGGTGACCTGCGCGGCATCAGCAACGCCCTGGCCCTCTCGCGTGCAACGATCCGCAACATCCGTCAGAACCTGTTCTGGGCGTTCTTCTACAACGCGATCCTCATCCCGGTCGCTGCCGGTGTTCTGTACCCATCGCTCGGCATACTGCTCAGCCCGGTTTTCGCGGCGGCGGCCATGGCGCTCTCCAGCGTGTTCGTCCTGACCAACGCACTGCGCCTGCGGCGCTTTCAGCCTTCCCTGCCTACCGGTGCTGCTGCCGGTCAGGCCTCGCCCAGCCTGGCCTGAAACGCGAACGTAACGGCCCGACGCGTAGCATCCGTTCAACAGGCCGGTACCGCCAGCCCCGGGAACAGCAAGTCCCGGGGCTGGCGACTTCCTGACCGGCCCCGGAGGAATCAAGATGCTCACACTCAAGAGGCTGGCCATCCTGCTGCTGTTCATCCCACATGTTGCTGCTGCGCAGCGCGTAGCCAGCAGGCTGCCGCCTGTCCAGCCGGCGGTGAACTGGCTGACCCCTGAAGACGACTGGCTGAACGCGCTCACTGCAGGCGGGACGGTTCACCTCGGGCCGGGCGACTTCAACGTTACCGAGCAGCTGCACCTCACCAGGGACGTGCAGGTGATCGGTTCGGGCACGTTAGAGACTTACCTCCGTTTCGATTCCGACGGTGGCGAGTTCGCTGAGCAGCTGGCGATCTACAGTCCGCTCGGCTTCACCGTTGCAGTGGGCATGCAGGACGTCACGCTCATGCACGGCGGTTCATACAGTTCTGACCTCATCACGCTGGCGGGGCCGGTAGCGCTGGACCTGAGAGGTACAGGCATCGCGATGGCCTTCGATGACCCTGCGGCGGTCCTCAGTTCGGAGGATAGCGTCTGGTTCGGTACAGGCATCCTGGTTATGGACGGCGCCCGGCTGCGCGCAGAGGACACAGTGTTCTACGGGAACATTCAGGGTGTCGCAGCGTTCGGTGCGGCCGAGGTGACGGTCAGCAAGAGCATGTTCTCCCAGAACTGGCTGACGGGCATATACGCCGTGGATTCGCCACTCACCGTGACCGACACGGTCTTCAGCACCAACGGCATCGGCATCGAGGTGTACGGTACGTCACCGCGCAGTTTCAGTGGCAACATGTTCGCCGATCAGACAGTCATCGACGTGGTCGACGAGGAGTGACACAGGAAAACTGAGATCAGAAGCTGTACTCCAGGCCGACACCAAGGCTGGGGGTCAGGTGCCCGGCACGGGTCGCGAAGCGGATCTGGAACTGAGTTGTCGCCCACAGTCCACCTGTCAGCTGCACCCGCACTCCAAGCAGGCCCTGGACTGTTGGCAGCAGCGGTCCACCCCATAACGCTGCACCGCCACCCAGAGAAGCGAACGGCTGAAGGCCGGGTCCTGCGCCGCTGATCACGGCAGCGAGGCCGGCGTACACCACATCACCAGCTGAGAAGTCGACGCGTGCCGAGAAGGCCCTGCCGCCGGTGCCACCCGGCACAGTCGCCAGCGGCAACACGGCGTGGGCGTTGTAACCGACGAAGAACTGGTGCGCCTCGGCCTGCAGGCCGACCGTGAGTGAGTTGTACGCAAGGGCACTGCCTGTGCTGACGATCAGCAGTGCTGCCAGTATTCGGATGAGCCTCATGAGACCCCTTTCGTGATGCAGTGATGCGCCCAGCATACTGCTCAGGCGGCCCCGCTGCAGGCGAGATTCACGGTTCAAAGCCCGAACGTGGAGTTTTCCACATCGCTGCAGTACGCACGTCCCTGACGCACATCTGAAGCTTGGGTGGGAGATTCTCCCAGTCATGCCGGGCGGAAACCACACCCGGTGTTTGAGTAACCCTCTAACGCTGTCCGGTACACACGGACGACGATTGGCTGCAGAGTAACTCAGCTGCAGGAACCTGCCGCAATCCGCTCAGCGGCGGTTCGGCTGAGACTCCGCAACCTTTTCAGGAGGTAATCAAGTGCAACGCATGGGCAGCAGTCAATCGCGAAGAACCTTCAGGGCAATACAGCCACTGCTGATGCTGGCGCTGGTGGTCCTGCTGGCAGCCTGCGCTCAGGTGAGACTGCCAGGAGCCGCACCAGAAGTGGAGTTCAGCGCGGCACCACAGGCGATCACCGCAGGTGAATCCGCTACTCTGAACTGGCTGGTCACAGGTGAAGTCGACTCTGTCGTTCTGCAGCCGTTCGGGGATGCTGTCGACGCGGAAGGAACCAGAGAGGTTACGCCCGCTGAGACGACCACTTACACGGTCGTGGCCACCAACCGCCGTGGCAGCACTGAGGCTGAGGTGACCGTCTCAGTCCGCCAGCCTGACGACCCTCCGCTCATCGCCAGGTTCCAGGCAGACCCGACTGAAATCAGCACCGGCGAGAGCAGCGTCCTCTCCTGGGACGTGGCCGGCGCAGACGACATCACCATCAGCCAGGGCATCGGTACGGTAGCCGGCAACACCGGCAACCGCACGGTCTCACCCGTAGACACTACCGAATACGTGCTGACGGCCAGCAACGCCCACGGCACCGTAACGGCGACTGCCACCGTCACTGTCCGCGGTTCGGACGACGACAGCGGCCGGCCGCTCATCACCAGTTTCAGCGCTGATCCCGAAGGAATCGAACGCGGTGACGTCAGCACCCTGAGCTGGAACGTATCCGGTGCTGACAGCATCACCATCTCTCCGACAGTAGGAACGGTAAGCGCCACCGGCACTGCGGAAGTCAGCCCGACCACAACGACGTCCTACACACTGCGGGCCACCAACAGCGCCGGTACGAGCAGCCGCACCGTCACGGTCTACGTCCGTGAGGACCCGGCCGGAGCGCCACTCATCGGACGCTTCAACGCCAATCCCGCCCGCATCGCACCTGGCCAGACCAGCACCCTCAGCTGGGTGATCGTCGGTGCCGACACGGTCACCATCGATCAGGGCATCGGCGACGTCGCACCGAACAGCAGCACCAGCGTCGCACCGGACGCCACCACTACCTACACGCTCACCGCCAGCAACGCCGCCGGCACGAGCACCCGTTCAGTGACCGTAGAAGTCAGCAGCGATCCGGCACCCGTCCAGCCGGCGGTAGCAGCGTTCCTCGCTGATCCTGCAGGTGGCGCCGCACCGTTCGACACCACCTTCCACTGGCTCATCCTGGACCCGTCTGACCTCGTCGAAAGCATCAGCATCGATTTCGGCGACCTGACGCCGGAGATCACCCCGACTGAGCTCGCATCTTCTGCGGACCACAACTACGCCACCGCCGGAGCATACACAGCTGAACTCACTGCACTGCTCAGCGACGGCTCTGTCATCAAGCGCAGCACGACCGTGTCCGTGAGCGGCAGCGGCAGCGGCCAGCCCCCGACCATCGACGAGTTCAAAGCTGACCCTGCTGCCGGGACCGCACCACTGACTGTCTCGTTCGAATGGGGCATCACCGCCGATCTGGGCACCATCTGCGTGCTCGACCTGGGCGACGGCTCAGCGGAGCACACCGTGTTCGACTGCGACGACGGCAGCTTCTCGCACCAGTACCGCCAGCCCGGCGTCTACACACCCTCACTCGTCATTCAGGATGAGGACAACCGTACCGCCCGGGAGAGCATCACCGTCACGGTCCTGCCCGCAGCAGACGCCGACAGCCCCGTGATCAGCGCGTTCACTGCAACACCTGATTCAGGTGACATGCCGCTTGAAGTCACTTTCGACTGGACCGCAGAGAGCCCGGCTGGCCTGCCGGTCAGCACCTGGCTGTTCTACGGCGACGGCAGCGTCCCCACTGAAGGAGCTGCCAGCGGCAGCGACAACCACACCTATGCCGATGCAGGTCAGTACCAGGCCGTACTGGTTGCGGCTGACAGCGCCGGCGGTTACGACGTCAAACTCGTGACGATCACCGTCATCGACCCGGCGAGCATCACCACCGCCGTCGTCCGTACGGGCTCAACGCTCATCGAACTCGATGCTGACGAGCGCGGCCTCCTCGCACCGCTGCTGGCCGGACTGCTCGGCAAGAACGCCGACCTGACGGTCCTCAGCAATGACGCGCTCCTCAATACGCAGGTGGACCTGCTCGACCTGCTCGAAGTCCTGTCGCTGAACCTCGGCGCCACCGGCCCGGAAATCGTCCTCCTGGACGAAGTCGATCTGGCTGACGTACTCGGTGCACTCCTGGACGTGGTGTCCGGCACGGCTGCTGCCCTTCCGCTTCAGGACCTGCTCGACGGGCTGCCTGCCGAAGACCTGCCGATCGAACTCGGTGATCTGATCAACGTCGATCCTGAAGACCTGCTCAGCCTCCGCAACATCGAACTGAGTGTCCTTGACCTGGTCGCACTCTTCCTCGAGCTGTTCAACGCCCAGAACGTGGTTGGCGCTCCTGAACCCGTCGAGATCGGCCTCAGTGGCGTCGGTGGCCTGCTGCCGCTGCTCGGCCTGGATGGTGTCATCGACGGCCTGGGTGCTGGCGCGCTCGCACGTATCCACCTGCAGATCGTTGAGCCCCCGGTCATCACCGTGGCCCGGGTTGACCGACTGGGCAGCACTGACGGCTCGACCAGCTTCCGCTCTGCCGGCATCAGGCTGGCAGTGGAACTGAACGGTCTCGGCCTGAGCCTTGACAGCCTCGATGAAGGCAGTGGACTGGTCGGCGGCCTCCTGGGACTCGTAGCAGGTCTGCTGGACGCCCTCGCGCTGCTGGACCTCAACCTCGACCTGACCGTCACTGACCTCGACCTGTTCGCTGAAGTCGGTGGCTTCGAGGGCGAAGTCACAGCGATCAACGAAACTGACGGCTCCGTCACGATCGCCTCGCTCGGCACGCTGGCGCACCTCCACCTGGGCAGCGTCGATCCCGTTGTGTTCTTCGACCGCAGCCGCACCACACCCGTGACCGCGGACTTCGGCACGATCGCCACAGTCGATCTGGACATCGCCGCGACGCTCCTCGGCTTGCCGCTCGCCAGTGTCGAAGTCACCGCAGACGTCCTCGCCCGTGCCGACAGCTCCAGGACCGTCGGGGCAAACACAATCACCTTCACCGGCCCGTACCCCAAGACCCAGACAGTACCGTCTGCCTCGCTCGGCACGCTGATCACCGATCTCCTCGCCGACCTCGAAGTGGAGCTGGATGCGCAGGTCGACATCGATGGAGCGCTTGGCGGTCTGCTGCCAGTCAACACGCTCCTGAACGAGCTGCTCGGTGTGGTGACCAGCCTGGTGAACGACGTGCTCGGCATCACGAACGGCAGCGTCGGAGCTAACCTGCCCCTCGACGATCTGCTCAGCGGCCTCCTGGACAACGGCATCTTCCGGGTCCTCGGCCTCGAGTTCAACGAGAACGACGTGACCGTACTGAACGTACTCCTCCCGTAAGCCTCACACTTCCTGGGGCCGCCACCTGCTGGCCGCCCCAGGAAGGACCACTGCCAGACCACCACACGAAAGACACGTTTCTGGCCCGCTGCAACCGCGGGAGGGGCAGCTCATGCCCAACAGAAAGCCAAGGAGCCGATCATGAGAAAATCCCTTGCCGTACTCGCACTGTCTGTGGCGCTCGCCGGTTCGGCGTTCGCACAGATACCCGTGACCCCGGGCACGCCCGCCCAGGTCAACCGTGCCATCGCTGAGGCGCCCGGAACCTGGGCCGACGACGCAGTCGAACTCGTCGTCAGCCGCGGCATCTACATCGGTTACCCCGACGGCACGTACCGCTGGCCCGAGGACATCACCCGCGCCGAGATGGCCGTCGTCATCGCCCGAATGATCAGCAGCTTCAACCTGGAAGCGTTCGATCCGGACGAGATCGCCATGCTGCGCCAGGCAGTCTCGGCGTTGCAGGACGAACTCGGTGGCCTGACGGCACTGGTCGCTGAACACGACGGCAGCCTGGCTGATGCCGCTGCTGCCCTCGACCGGCACGAGGCTGAACTCGCTGAACTCTGGAACGCCATCGCGGTGCTGCAGGCCAGCCCGGCGGTGTTCGACGCCAGTGAACTGTGGCTGGCGATCGCGGCGCTGGAGGGCCGTGCCGACGCTACCGATGCCGAACTGGACGCGATCCGCGACCGACTTGCTGCACTTGAAGACGACGCTGACACCTCTGCTCTGGCAGCCAGGCTGGACGCTCTGACTGACCAGCTGCACGATGAGATGGCCCTTGGCGTCAGCCTCCGTGACCAGCTGGGGGCCCTGGAAGCCCGCGTGGCAGCACTGGAACGTGGGAACATGGCCCAGGACAGCCTGCTCAGCGAACTGGAGAACCGGGTTGGCACACTGTCCGGTCACCTGGCATTGCTGGAGGCGCGAGTCCAAGGCATGGAAACTGACCTGAGTGAGATCAGGGCTGTACTGGCCGATCATGAGGAGCGGATCACCCGCCTGGAGGACAGCCTGCTTCCCGACCGCGCACCGTTCAACATCTCACTGGCGCTGTACGGCAGTGCACCCAACGGCGGTCTCGTCGGCCAGGTAGCGGTCGGCCATGACGCCATCGTCGGCAACCTGGGAGCACGCCTGACCGTCGACTTCGGCTTTGGTGAGGTTCCACTTAGTGTCTCCGGAGCCGTCACGTACCGTGCTACGGTCGACAGCGTTGATGGTTACGCGGGCGTCGGGATGGGTGCCAGCTTCGAGGAGACCGGTACTGCTCTCTTCGGGGAACTGATCCTGGGGGCCGGCTACCGCTTCGCGAAGAACTTCGGAGTGTTCATCGAAGGCCGTTACCGGCCGTACTTCGATGGTTCAGGTGACGGCCTCGCTGCCCTCGGCGGCGGCGTGCGCCTGCGCTTCTGACGATCGCAGACTGAGACAGGGCGAGTTGAATGCAGGGTGTGAACAACGCAGATCAGAAGGCCACAGGCACTGATATGAATGACCAGCAGGAGCTGGAACAGCTTGAACAGTACTACCGGCTGGTGGTGGACGCTACCGGAGGTTTCGACGAGCTGACTTTCGATCAGGTACTGATCCGCGCTGCGCATGCCCTGCAGCAGCTTGTGCCTGAGGCACGGCTGCAGGTGAGCACGGAGCACTCCCGGCCTACCGGCACCGGCTCCAGCAGCGAAGACCAGCGCGGACTGGTGAGGCTCGAAGACGGCACGTGCGTCTACAGTGACGTCTACCTGGGACCGCCAGAGCCAGTGTGGTTCAGCGCCAGCGGCTTCGCTGACGACCCGGCAGTGACGGTCATCCTGGACCTGTTCTTCGACCGGCTGCAGCGTGCCCTGCACCTCAGCGGCTACTCCGAGGAGCTGGGCCGGCAGAGTCACCGTGACTGGCTCACCGGGCTCCACTGGGCTGAGAGCCTCGAAGCAGCACTCCAGGAGCTGGATCCGTTTGCACCACCCCTAGCAGTGCTGCTCATCGACCTGCCTGCGCTGGACAGCAGCCACGGTAAGCGCATGCAGCAGCTGCGCAAACGCTGGTTCGCGCACTCGCTGCGTCTGACGCTTGCCGAGGAAGACCGCGCGTTCCAGCTGGCAGGAAACATCACGGCAGTACTGACTCCGGAGGCCCAGCTGGACCGTCTGCAGGCGGCGGTCAGTCGCCTGGCACCCGAGGCCCGCCTGGCATATGCGCTCACCGGTGAAGCCACCGGCAGCGACGTGGTCAACCTGGCACTTACACGCCTGACGGGTCGCGATCCACGCCGGGACCAGGCGGGTCGGGCGAGGAGTGCAGAACCGGTGCGGCGCAGCATCCGGCCCGTACTTCACCCGCTCACCCGGCTGTCCGGCACGTCAACAGGCCGGGCCCTGCTCGAACACGTGACCAGGGACTGGCAGTTCTCCAGGCCGATAAGCCTGATCCTGGATCTGCCGACGGGTTTCGCCCTGGAGAGGCTCGCGACGGTTCGCCGCCCCGTGCTGACGGTGACCGATGGTGCTTCCAGCGGGTACCTTTATGACCTGATGGATCATGAACCCGAAGGGCTGGTCGTGGGTACGCTCGCCGTGCAGGAACTCCGGAACCACCTTGAGACAATCGCACGGGGCGAACGGGTCTACGCGGGTCCGGTCATCGAAGGCAGCGGACTGTTCCCCCGCGAACGGGAGGTGTGGCGGCTCATTGCCCGCGGCCTCAGCAACTCGCAGGTCGCAACGGTGATGGGCATCAGCGAGCGCACGGCAGCCAACTACTTCACTGGTCTCAGGGACAAGCTGCACCTGAACAGTCGCAGTGAAGTAGCTCTGGCCTACTGGGACCAGCTTGGCCCCAACCAGTGAGCTGACACCGAAGCCGTACGTGACCATTGCCACTTCGACACTCACTGCCATGCGTATGCTGGAGCATGGCAGTTTCATCCGCCACCGATTCCGGTCCCAACCTGCCGGCCGACCACCTGTCGATACATGAACGGGTTGCCGCGGCAATTGCGCCGCTCGCAACCCTGGATTTCGACGGACTGAGGGATCAGGCCGCTCCGGCTCTGGAGCGCCTGCTGCCCGGAGCCAGCCTCACGGTCCTGGATCAGCTGCACGCCACCGATACGTTCAAGCAGGGCAAGGTCGTTCTGCCTGAGTACGGGCCATCGCTGCTCGAGCTATACATGGGTCCACCCGAGCCGCTCTGGCTCATCACCCACGACATCCCGGATACGCCCGGAGCCCAGCTGCTGGCGTCCCTGTACAGTGACCGGCTGCTGTCGCTTATGACTGCAGCAGGTTATGCCGAGGAACTGGCGCGCCAGGCGAGACGTGACTGGCTCACCGGTCTGCCCAGGATGAAGATGCTGGAACGCGACCTGCGCAGCGGAACACGGTCCGATTACGTGCTGGCCATCATCGCGCTGAACTCCGGACCCGACGCTGGTGGTCCCCTGGCACTGCGTACGTTCGCCCACAGGCTCCGTGGCATGCTGACCGAGGACGACCAGGCTTACAGCGTCGATGAGCAGCGGATGGTGCTACTCGTGCCCGCCCGTGAACGACCGCGCTTCGATGCTTTCCTGCTGCGCAGTGGACTGGCCCTCAAACACGTGTGGGTGCAGCTCACCGAAGCACCTGGACTTGAGGTACTCCGCCTGGCAGAGGCGCGGCTCCTGACTGCACGCCCGAACCGGGTAGAGGTCCCGGTCAGCAACGTGGTCGGAGTCCGTGCGCCGGTCCATAACCTCAACATCCTCTCCGGTTCCGTCACGGCCGGCAACCTGGCGCGCAACCTCATGCAGGACTGGCATTTCGATGTGCCACTGACCCTGATTCTGGATCTGCCGCTTGGTTATGCGCTCTCTACGCTGCCGTCCGTCAGTACCGGTTCGCTCGTGGTGACCGGTCAGAGCTCCATCGCTTACCTGCTCGACCTTCAGGACCTGCAGCCCGACGGGCTTGTGGTGGAACCGGAAGGCATCCGTCAGTTGCGTGGTCACCTTGAGCGTGTCGCTGCCGGGCACCGGGTTTACTCCGGACCGATCCTCGATGACCCGGGTCTGTTGCCCAGGGAACGGGAAGTGTGGCGCCTGGTGGCCAGGGGGCTGGAGAACGGCCAGATCGCCAGTGAACTGGGCATATCAGCGAAGACGGCTGCGAACTACGTCAGCAGCCTGGTCGAGAAGCTTCAGCAGAGCGACCGGACTGGTCTGCTCCTCAGTTACTGGGGCAGGGTGAACTGAACCGCCGTCACCATTCGCTGACGCGTTCCACGTCACCGTTCAGGCGCCATGGCCTGATGTTCTCAAGCAGTTCGTCCAGTTCTTCACGTGTGCTCAAGGTGTCGAACGGACTGAGGTCAGCCGGGCCGCCGAACGCCTGCAGGCACGCTTCCACGACATCCGGATCGAACTGGCGTCCCGCCTGGCTGCGGATTTCCGCCAGCGCTTCATTGAGGGGCCACGCTTCCTTGTAGGGCCGCTCATGGATCAGAGCGTCGAGCACGTCAGCTACGGTGACGATGCGTGCGCACCAGGGTATGGTCGCGGCTGCCAGGCCAAACGGGTAACCTTTGCCGTCGAAACGTTCGTGGTGAGCGAGGCATACCTGTTCTGCGGTCTTCAACAACCGCGAGCGGCCGCCTGAGAGCAACCGCGCTCCGGTGACAGTGTGATCGTGGATCAGCTGCTGCTCTTCGCCCGTCAGGCGGCCCTGTTTCCGCAGTACCGCATCAGGGATGCCGATCTTTCCGACGTCATGCAGTTTCGCTGCGAAGTACAGCAAGGCTGAGTCATCGCGACTGAAACCGAGCAGCCAGGCCAGGACTGCAGCTGAGCGGCCGACCCGATGGATGTGCTGGCCAGTATTGTCGTCGCGGAACTCGGTTGCCAGTGCCAGGCGGGCCACCAGGTCCAGATGCGCTTCCTCGAGTTCAGCCGTGCGTTCGCGGATACGGTCCTCCGCCTGCTCGATGGCTTCCTGCATGATCTCGGTGCGTATCCTGTACTTCTCAGCTTCGTGCTGGGACCGGTCGAGTTCGAAGCGTACGAGCAGCTCACTGATCCGCTCCTCGTTCTGTTCGTTGAAGACGGCGCTCTCAAGCGCGTGGAAAAGTCGAGAGTGGCGCAGCGCGCCCCACGGATCACCGGCTGCTTCGTACTCATCTGACAGCATCCGGTGTATCTCGAACTGCCGGCTGCGCAGCTCGAGTTCCTCGGCCAGCCCGAGTGCCTCGAGCAGGCTCGTTATGGCATCGGCATGCTGACCGAGCCTGCCGGCAGCTTCAGCCAGGTTCACCAGTGCGTCAAGCTGCCCTTCCCTGTCGTCAAGCGTGCGAGCCACTTCGAGCGCTTCCGCGTAGACGCCGGCCGCCGTGGAATGGTCTCCCAGTGCCCACAGCACCTGACCCAGGCCGTCTAAGTTGTCGATCTCCAGTGCCGCGGATGACAGGTGCCGGGCCAGCCGCAGTGCTTCCCGGAACCGTTCGCCTGCCACTGTGTAGTCGCCTGCAGCCAGGTCGCAGTTGGCCAGGTTGTTCAGCGCGACCGCAATCAGTTCATCATCCGGCAGTTCGCTGCCGACTTCCAGCGCCTGGCTGAACAGGCGGCGTGCTTCTGTGGGCCTGCCCAGGTCCTGGTTCAGGTTGCCGAGGTTGATGAGGTTAACGGCGCTTGCGCGGCTGACAGTTTCCTGGGCGTCGTAGTGTTCCTGCGCGGCGACCAGTGCTTCGAGCGCCTCGGGATAGTTGCCGGCTGCGCGGCGCAGTTCACCGATGTTGCTGTTGATGCCGGCGGCACGGTCGAGTTCCCCGGCTGCGATGGCAGTCTGCAGGGCGCGTTCCAGCATCCCCAGTGCGCGCCGCTGCTGTCCGAGGCCGTGTACGGCACTTGCCTGCAGGTTGATGGCACTGAGTTCCCTGCCGACGTCCCCGCTCCGCCGGGCAGCCTGAGCCGCGCTGGCGAAACTGGCTGCAGCTTCAGCGAGGCTGCCGCTGGCGCGCTGGATACGGCCGAGGAGCATCCTGGCTTCGAACTCAAGACTGCTTTCCCGCTGCACATCCGGGTGCTGAAGCGCCTGCCCGGCAAGTTCCCTGGCCACGGCAGGGTCGTCACCGGTCCAGGCTGCCTGGGCACGCTCCAGGAGTTGTTCGGCGGTCGTCACAGTCTGTGTCAGCGCTTCGCCGGCTGGCTCACTCATCGCTGTTCTGTTCAAGCACGGCGTGGAGGAACTCCCAGAAGTCCAGGCGGCTGTAGCCGAGCAGCGAGCCTTCGCGGTAATCGCTGTTCGCACCGTCCGCGTACAGCTGGCTGCCGGATCTGGCAAGGATGCCGACCAGGTCACGCGGCTGTGCCGCCAGGAGTCCTGCTGCGTCCTCAGCGAGCGCCAGGGCAAGGGCTCCTGCTGCCATGGGCGCGGCGAGTGACGTACCTGACCAGGCTGCCAGCTGGTCGTCCGGGGCGAATGACCAGACCAGTTCACCCGGTGCTGCCAGGCCGACTGCCGGACCGTGGGCTGCGAAGTCTGACTTGAGGTCGCCGCTTCCGACACTGGTGACCGTCAGGCGGTAGTGATGGCCTGGTATGTGGACGTCGTTGCTGTCCTGGCCGGGCCAGGTGACCTGTCCCCTGTCGCGGGCTGCCGGCAGCAGGCCGGTGTTGCCGGCGGACATGACCACGTGGATACCCTGCTGGGTGGCCAGGCCGAGCACCTGGTTGAGCGCCTCGCTGCGGACCCGCCCGCCGAGTGACAGGTTGATGACGTCAGCGCCGTGTTCGATCGCGTGCGCAATGGCTGCGACGACGTCGCTCACGTAACCGTGACCGTCAGGGTAAAGCACCCTGATTGGCATTATCTGCGCGGCGGGAGCGATCTGGCGGATCACCCCGGCGATGGCTGTGCCGTGTCCGTAGGCTGGTGTTGCCTGGTCGGTGAACGAACCGTGTTCCATCGGCCAGGTGTCACCGTCAACCAGGTCAAGCCACGTCGACGGATCCGTCAGCGCCGGTACCAGCCAGGGGTGCTCGAGGTCGATGCCCGTATCGATGACGGCGACGACGATGCCGTCACCGAGCCGTTCGCCCGCCATGGAGCGGTCCTGCGCCATACGCAGGTTGGTGCGCCTCCACAGGTCGGTGTTCTCCGGGAGACCGACGAAGACGTTCCCTTCGTTCCACAGGGATGACCTGCCCTCATTCCAGAGTGACGAGCGGCCTTCGATGACAACGGTGTCGAAGTGGTTCGACCGGCCTGATCCCCAGATATGTGACTGGTCTGCGCCGGCCAGCAAGCCTGGAGAGTTCTGTTCCACACAGGTATCGCCGGGTACCGGCTGTTCAGGACAGGCTGCAGCGGTGCGGAGACTGGTGAGCGGCTCAGTGACTGTAAGCACAGCGAAAGGCAGGTAGTCAGTACCTGCGTCAGTCGGTTCTGAGGTAACGTCGCCCGGTCCATGCCAAACGAGCACATCACCGCCGAACTTCTCCGCGATGGACCCACGGGTATCACTTTCCGCCAGGAACACGGTGATGGTGGTCGCCGGCCGGTCCGCATCAGCCGCTCGTTCTGCGGGTGCGGCAGCCGGCTGTACGGTGCAGCCTGCAACGAACAGTACTGCTGCAACTGCCAGCCTGGTCAGCACTGAGAGCCTGAACCTGTTTGCTGCACCTTTCGACATCGGCACCCCACCTCCGGCCTGAGTTACTCCCTGGAACCGCAAGTGACCGACGTCCAGGGCGCTGTTGTATGTATCTTACTAATAGCACCACGGCCGCCACCACCGCATCACAGCCGTCACAATGCAACGGGACAGTCACTGCTGCTGCCGCGCTACACTGCTGTAACAGGAGGCCCCATGTTCAAGCGAATCCTGCTGCCCACAGACTTCTCGTCAAGTGCCGACGCTGCGCTGCAGCTGGCCCGTTCGCACTTCCCGGGGGCGACCATGCTGCTGTTGCACGTTCTCGATCCGCGGCAGCTGGCAGAGCAGATCGGACCAAGCGCAATGGCCGACGAGCGGCGCAAGCTGATCGAACAGCAGGCGCTGGAACGGCTGGCCGGCCTGGCCGCTGCGGCTGAGGAGACTGCCGTCCGTGTCGGTGCGCCGGCCGAGGCGATCCTGGCGCACGCCGAACAGTGGGCTGCGGATCTCATCGTGATGGGAACTCACGGGCGTACCGGCCTTGCCCTGTTCCTCAACGGCAGCGTCGCCGAACAGGTCGTCCGGCACGGGCGCCTGCCGGTGCTCATCGAACACGAACGGCAGGACGACTGAAGCTCTGCCGACCCAGGCCGGTGCAGACCTCACCTGTCCGGTACGCTGGCTGGGATGACCAGTCGCGCAACATCCTGGAACAGCCTGTCCGCCGGGCAGGTGGACCTGAAGCTCGTGATCACAGACATGGACGGTACCCTGCTCGATGCCGCGGGTAACGTACCCGTCGGATTCTGGCCCCTCCTGAAGGCCCTGAATGAACGCGGCATCCGCTTCGCCCCGGCGAGCGGCCGCCAGTACGCCACGCTGGCACGGGAGTTCGAACACGCCGAGGCGATGTCTTTCATAGCTGAGAACGGCAGCCTGGTCGTGCACGACGGTGAACCGCTGTTCAGCGCGACGGTCAGCAACGAACTGACCGGCCAGGTGATCAGAGACGCCCGCGAAGCGGCTGGCTCACGCGACCTGGGCCTGGTGCTGTGCGGTGCCGGAAGCGCCTGGATCGAACGCCGGGACGCGGACTTTGTCAACGAAGTCAGCCGCTACTACGCGCAGCTGCAGGTGACAGACGACCTCGCCCTCGTCAGCGAACCCGCCCTGAAACTCGCGGTATTCGACGCTGAAGGTTCACAGGGGGCGTTCGACACTGTCTTCGCCAGGTACGCAGACAGTCATCAGGTGGTGATCTCCGGCAAACACTGGCTTGACATCATGCGCCGTGACGTGAACAAAGGCCGTGCCGTCCGCGCGCTCCAGGAACGGCTGGGAGTGACCCGGTCCCAGACGGTGATCTTCGGTGATTACCTCAACGACCTGGAGATGCTCGCCGAGGCCGATTACTCGTTCGCGATGGCGAACGCGCATCCTGACATCCTGGCCGTTGCCAGGTTCGTCGCACCAGCGAACAGCCATGGCGGAGTGCTCACCGTGCTGAACCACCTGCTCGGCACAGGCACCGTTTGATGCCACCTGCAGTGGCCTGTCTCAACGGCACCCTGGAGGCGTAGCGGAAGAGACCACATTAAGCGCGCGGCCCGGCTGAGTCAGGGTGCCTTATATTGGTCGGATGCACGATTTCGCCACGATCTGGCCGCTTCATGACCTGCAGCTGATCACACCGCGTCTGCTGCTCCGGCCCGTCCGTGATGAGGACCTGGCTCCCCTGTCTGCTGCTGCGTCTGCCGGTATCCACGAGCCGGACCGCATGCCGTTCGTGGTGCCATGGACCCGGCAGACCCCGGAGCAGCTGGCGCTCGGCACAGCCCGGAACGTCTGGCGGCAACGGGCGAGCCTGAGCGTGGACGACTGGACCGTGTCGTTCGCGGTTTACTTCGGCGAGGAGCTGATAGGCAGGCAGGACGTGCGGGCCGCCAGTTTCCCGGAGCGCCGCACGGTCGACTCCGGCTCGTGGCTCACCAGCAGCCGCCAGGGTCAGGGCCTGGGCAAGGAGATGCGTGCCGCCGTGCTCCTGTGGGCGTTCGATCACCTGAGCGCGGAGTACGCCACCACGGCTGCCATGGCCTGGAACCAGGCGTCCCAGGGAGTGTCCCGTTCGCTCGGTTACAGGCCGAACGGTGTTGATGTGATCCGCACTGACCCGGGTGAATCGCAGGAGTCACACAGGTTCAGGCTGACGCGGGCTGACTTCAGGCGGCCGGAGTGGCAGCTCCGGACCGAAGGTCACGAGGCAGTTACCCGCTTCCTGGGCTTGTCTTAGCCTGCGAAGGTGTTGCAGGCGTTCGGGTCACCAGTCTCGAAGCCGGTACTGAACCAGCTCATCCGCTGCTGCGAGGTGCCGTGGGTGAAGCTCTCCGGGTTCACGCCACCAGGAGTGCCAGCCTGGAGACGGTCATCACCGACAGCGGCCGCGGCACGCAGGCCCTCTTCAAGGTCGCCGCGTTCCATGAGTCCGCGGGCGTGGGCTGAGTTGGCCCAGATTCCGGCGTAGCAGTCGGCCTGAAGTTCGAGTGCGACACTCAGCTGGTTGGCGCGGGCCGGGTTGGCGCGCTGCTGCTGTTGCACCTGTCCCATCGTGCCCAGCAGGTTCTGGACATGGTGTCCCAGCTCGTGTGCCAGTACGTACGCCTGGGCGAAATCGCCGTCGGCGCCGTAGCGGCTGCGCAGGATGTCGTAGAACGACAGGTCGATGTAAGCGTACTGGTCTGCCGGGCAGTAGAAGGGGCCCAGCGCGGAGCTGGCTGAGCCGCAGGCGCTGCTGACGGAATCACGGAACAGGACGAGCTGTGCTTCGTTGTATGCTACACCGCTCGCCTGGAACAGTGAAGACCACGTGTCCTGGGCGTCATCGAGCACGAAGGATACGAAGCTGACCATCTGTTCTTCAGCGTCGAGTGACTGCTGTGTGACTGGTGCCTGTGGCGTGCTGGTGGTGCCCATGCCGAGGATGGAGCTGAGGTCAACCCCGGTGATGAGGCTGATCGCCAGCACCAGGATGACGCCGCCGATACCCAATGAAGCACCTGTGACCTGCGGTGCGCGCTGCCCGCGGCGGTCCTGAACGTTCCTGCTCTTACCTCTGTCTTCCCACTTCATGTTGCTCCTGTCAGGTGGCTGCGTTGCCCGCCTCTGCACTGATTATCGGTCAATCCGCGTTGGGTGCTACGGGTTCCAGTTCGCAATCATCGAGACGCGTTCTGATGGTGCTACAATAAATGTCATGCGAACGGTGCTCAGTCGTGGACTTTGACTCCCTGGCCCGGCTGAGTGCCTGGATGCTGGTTCCGCTGTTCATCGTCGGGACGCTGCTGCACTTCCTGTACGACTGGACGGGTGAGAACCGGTTCGTGGCCCGGTTCGCGGCGGTCAACGAGAGTTACTGGGAGCACATTAAGATCGCCTTCTGGCCGTTGTTCGTCTACTTTTGCGTGGTGGGGGCGCTCGGTGGTTACAGACTGGCCGGTTTCCTGCCGGCTGCCACGGCTGCTCTGTACGCTGTGCCGGTGTCGATGATCGCGCTCGTGTACACCTACAAGCGTGTGACGCGTCGAAATCTGCTCTGGCTGGACATCCTGGTGTTCCTGGTGACGATGATGCTGAGCCTGAGTGTGTTCGTGCTGTTGAGTCAGGAACTGGTGCCGTCTCTGCTGACGAACATCCTGGCGGGCATCTACCTGCTGGCGCTCATCGTGGCTTTCGCCAGCTATACGCTCAGGCCGCCTGCCGATCCGGACCTGTTCGTGGATCCCCTCAACGAGAAGTACGGGCTTGAAGCCCACGAACCGCATTCGCAGCGGTGACTGCAACGGCAGCTGAGCGGTGGCAGTGTGTCCGGTCGACTGACCACACCGGGTAGTGCCGCTGCCTGAGTGATTTGCAGGTCGACTCGATCGGCGCGCCCTGTCGTCCTCGCGATCGCGAGTTGTTCGTTCCTACACGAGTGATATCCGCCCCAGGACCGAAGCGTGAGCCGGGTATTCTGAAGTTGCAAACCGGGGGGGTAATCTTGCAACTTGATCAATTGTTTGGGCGTTGTCGCCATGTGCTGGTGTTCTGTGTTGCCATGCAGCTGAGCGCTGTATGGGCTGTTAACGGCGTGTCTGTCGGCACTGCTGTCACGGCGCCGCACAACTGGGTCGTGGCATTGGATGTGCATGCGGCTGTTCCAGTCCTCAGGTTCATGGCGAACGACGTTCCGCTGCTGGTAGCTGCCAGGGCCGATGTTTCGGCGCCGATTGACTTCTCGTCGGCACCGGCACTGGGGGTGTCGGCACTGCTTGGCGCGGATGATGGAATGCTGCGGCCTTACGTCGGTGGCGGGCTCGGCTTGTCTTTCTTGTCTGGTGGGTCAGGTGTACTTGCCAGCGGCTTTGCTTATACCGGCATCAACTACCGGTTTGCGGGCCAGTGGTCGGCGTTTCTTGAGGGAAGCGTCAACCTGAGCGCTGCAGGCATCAACCCCAACGTGGCTCTCGGCGTCAGCTATACATTCGGGCCAGGACAATGAGTCGGCCCCGACGCGCTCTGGCGCCAATAGTCCTGACCCTGTTGCTGGTCTCATGCGTGGGCCGCGAGGGCTGGTTGCCCAAGGCCACACTTTCGAGCGTTGACCCTGCGAGCGGGGCTGTGACCGAAGACACCCGCATTACGCTAAGCGGCGCGAACTTCCACCGGCTGGTCGGCAGCGGTCCGGGGCAGCGGGACAACCTGCTGGTGCAGGTGTGCGGGGTTCCGCTTGAGAAGTTAGCGCTGGCAGTGGAATCAGAGCGCGCTGTCATGCTGCCTCCGGCTTCGAACGTTCTCGTGCAGATCGGCAATGAGGTCAGCGGGGTGCTTGGTGCGGGCGCCCAGGGCGGCATCTCAGACGTGACCGTGACCTTGCCGGACGGTCAGCAGTTGCTGCTGCCTGCAGCGTTCGACTGCCAGGTTCCTGGCGTCAGCGTCTCTATCAGCACTGACGTCGCAAGCGGACCTGCTCCTTTGACGGTCACGTTCGATGGCGGCGGATCCACCTCGGCCACCGGAGTGATCAGCGAGTACCAGTGGGATTTCGGTTCCGATGCCACAGGGGCCGGCGAGACCGTCAGTCATACGTTCACTGATGTTGGAATCCATGAGGTGACGCTGCTGGTAATCGATGACACTGGGGCCAGTGGCGAGTCAACAGTCCAGATCGAGGTAGTCAACTCGGCGCCCGTTGCGGTGGTTTCCGTGGAACCAGCGTCAGGGACTGCAGATGCGCCGGTGACGGTGACGTTTGATGCTGGCGCCAGCTCCGATGCTGACGGCGATATCATCACTTACGACTGGATCATTGATGGTCTGCCCGCAGGCACTGGGGCCACTGTCAGTCACACTTTCGGTCGGAGCGGCAACTATGACGTGAACCTGGTCGTGACCGACAGTCGTGGCGCGATCAGCAGCAGCAGGCTGCACTACTCGGTGGGCAACTCGGCTCCCGTTGCCGTGTTCACGACGACCCCGGATACGGCCATTGGAGCTGGCCCGCTGCCCGTCACTTTCGATGCCAGTGGTTCACACGACCCTGACGGAGCCATCACCGGCTACCAGTGGGATTTCGGCGACGGGGCCACAGGAACCGGCAGCACCGTGAGCCACACTTTCATGAGCGGCACTTATACCGTCACGCTGAGCGTCGAAGATGACGAAGGACACACGAGCTCCGTGACCGGTCAGGTTCTGGTGGACAACACGCCACCACTGGCTCAGTTCACCGTTTCCGTTGACCCGGCGACCGGTCCGGCGCCACTGACAGTGCAGTTTGACGCATCAGAATCTTCTGACGCAGATGGCAGCATCGTCAGTTACGCCTGGGAGTTCGGAACCAGCGGAACAGGTTCCGGTGTTTCACCTGAGCACACGTTCCTGAGGAGTGGCAACCAAACGGTTACGCTCACGGTTACGGACAACGAAGGAGCTACGGCTACGGCAGACCTGCTGGTGATCGTAAGCAATGCCTCGCCGGTTGCAGCCGCGTCCGTGACGGCAGTGGACGGTTACGAAGTCAGTTTCAGTGCCGCAGGGTCGTACGATCCGGACGGTGGACCGCTTACCTATTCCTGGGACGTTGCTGACGGCAGCAGCATCATCACTGCGGAGACGTTCACCCACACCTACAGTCAGAGCGGCGACTATGAAGTGACCTTGGTTGTCACAGATTCTGAATCCGGGACTGATTCAAGACAGGTTGTGGCGCGTCCGATAAACTTCGCTCCTACTGCCATCGCGAATACCGATCCTTCACCGGCCAGTGGCTACGCGCCCCTGAGCGTGAACCTGGCGGCAACGCCTGGCTCGTTGGATCAGCATGGCGGCGAAATCATTAGCTACGAGTGGAAACTGGCTGGTGACGTGATATCAGACAGCGCAGTTCATGATCATGTCTTTAGCAGTGAGGGCGTTCACACTGTGACGTTGACGGTGACTGACAACGAGGGAACCGCCGACTCGGTGGATGTTGCTGTCGAGGTTCTCGCCAGTGAAGTGCAGACTGTATGGATCAACGAGGGCGATCAGGGTCTGCTCGGTGGCGAGGTCGTTTCGCTGACGGCCACGGTTGTAGGGCTTGGCAACTTCGATCTGGCAGTTGAATGGCAGAGCAGCGATCCGGGAGTGGCATCGGTCAGCAGCAGTGGTGAAGTTACGGCCCTCGCTGACGGCACTGCGACCATCACGGCCACCAGTGTTCAGAACCCGGCAGTTAGTGACTCGGTGCAGGTGTCTGTACGGATCCCGCTCGGGACTGCTCTTGATGAGCGAATTCTGGATGTAGCTGTAGACCAGGACGACAACATTTACCTTACAGGCAGCGTGAACTCTGCTGGCGGCGCTACGGGCACTGACATCCTGCTGATCAAACTCGATCCGCAGGGCAGACTGCTCTGGCGCGAAACGTACGGTACTCCGTACGCTGATTCAGCCCGTGCTATCGCCCTGGATCCAGTCGATAACAGCATCATCCTGGCGGGTGAAACGCATGGCAATTTGGAAACAGGTGCGATTGGCAACAGTCATGACCTGTTCTTGATGAAAATCAACGCAGCTGACCGGACGCCAGAGTGGACTTACCAGTACGGGGGCCCTGGCTGGGATTTGGCGAACGACCTGATCGTTG
Organism: uncultured bacterium; assembly: GCA_964411415.1. Classification (GTDB taxonomy): domain Bacteria; phylum Deinococcota; class Deinococci; order Deinococcales; family Trueperaceae; genus CALDPK01. The sequence continues at coordinate 2,300 of CAYPKV010000002.1, read as the reverse complement.
ACAGTTACGGTGACATTTACTTCACTGGCGCATTCAATCGAGGTGCCAACAGCAACTGTCCAGCTGATTGCGGCAGGATAATTGTTGGCCACGCAGATTCGACCGGCACATCAGTTAACGTAGTCCTGCACGGACACAACACTGCCGGTACGGGTGAGGCCATTGCGCTGGACAATGACGGAAACATCGTGGTGGCTGGCAACAGCCTCGGGGTCTTCAACGATCAGATTCAGGGTGGCAGCGGCGCATACTTGATGGAGGTAGATCCGGTAAACCTTGCCGAGCGAACCAAGCTGGTGTTCATCGACTCGTCTGCGATGGACTACGCCGATGAAATCCATGTGGCACCGGACGGAAGCATCATCTGGGTGGGCAGGGATAACACGCTCTACAATCAGTACGCCTCTACGGTAATTCTGGTGTTCAATCCAGATTACTCGGAGCGGTCTGCACGGTGGTTTGAGCCCATGGGGGGTTACTACTCAGTCGCAGGATCGTTCCTGGACAGCGATGGCTTCCTGGTCATCGGAGCAAACCTGAGCGGTGTTGCCATGGAACTCAGCCGTCTGAACATGAGTAATTTGGAGACTGTGGCGAGCGTGCAAGTAGCAGTGCCTGCTTCGCCCGAGCCTCCTTACGCGCACCTGAGGATGGAGGGAGTCGCGAAGCAGACTGACGGCACCATAGTAGCGGCCGGCTACACCGACGCCAACTACTTCGAGCCGAATCAAGGCGATGATGATCCGTTCGTATGGATCGTAGATCCTTGGTAGATCTGAAATGAGCGGCCTGTGCGGCAGGGGCGGGTTTGCGAACTGCCGCACAGCATCAGTCCCCGGCAACGAGGCTTAGCTGAGCGTGAGTCACAGCCGGTAAGCGCATCCGGCTCCCGTGCAATACTGCTGCATGTCACTGTTCAACAGGTCCAACCGCATCGCGCTGGCCGGCATCATGGGCATGCTCCTCATCCTGGCCGGGTGCCTGCCACGATTCGAACGGGCGGCTTACACGACTCCAGCTGATGAGCTGCCCCTCAACAGCTGGATCGCCGTGGACCTGCCCCTGCCCGCCATGGCCTCAGACGGCTCCGGTTACGAACTGAACTTCAAACGGGGCAGCAGCAACAACCTGATCGTCTACTTCGGGGGTGGCGGAGCCGCATGGGACGTAGAATCTGCTGCACATCCGATCACGATCGATTCGATCATGGAGGCAGCCGAGACCGGCAGCGTGACTGAAGTCGGCTACTACATCGCACGTCTGTCACGTCTGACTCCGCTGCTAATGCACGGGATCCTTGAAGCAGACCGTTCCGACAACCCGTTCAACGACTGGTCGATCCTCCACCTGCCCTACGTGACTGGTGATTTCCACATCGGTGACCGGACGGCCAACTACCCACTGGAACAGGGCGAGAACCTGACTGTCTCCTACAACGGGTTCAACAACGTGAACGCCGCACTCGACTGGCTGTCGGGAACTGGCATCGCACCTGAACGGCTGCTCGTGGCGGGCCAGAGCGCCGGGGGCTTCGCCTCCGCCATCTGGTTCGACAGGATCGCCAGCCGTTACCCTGAGGCTGAACTGTTCCAGTACTCCGACAGCTCGTTCCTGTACGCCGACGATCCGATGGGCGTCGTTAACGTTGAGTGGGGCGCCCGCCTCGAGGACCGGTTCGGTTTCGCCGCGCAGTCCAACGTCATGGACGGAGCCCTGCGTTTCGTCCTGGAGAAATACGGCGATCGGTTGACGATGCTGCACTCCGAGACCGTCTATGACAGCGTCCTGCCCTGGTACGAAGCCCGGCTGAACAGCCGGGAGCCGGACGACGCGTACCGGGCACTGTGGACCGAGCGGATGCTCACCACTTATGGTGCGCTTGACGCGGAGTACCCCAACTTCTACCTGTATCTGACGGATTATGGCCTGGATGACGACGGCAGGACCACCCACACGCTCTCACAGGCTGACAGCTTCTTCGATACGGCAGAGTCCGATATTTCACTGGCCGAGTGGCTGGCCGACGCTGTGATCAGTTCCGCACCGTACGACGTGGGCCTCAACTGGCTGGAGCCGCGGTAAAGCCGGCTTCAGCCTCACACCCAGTCGCTATCCAGGCGATGATGCCGGCGGCTGATACAGCGGCGGCGGTGATGAGGGTGGCTGCGACGATGAGTATCCGGCGGATGCGGGCGAGGTTCACCCCGAGCGACCTGGCATCGGTTTCGGACAGTGAGATGATGTTGAGTATGGCCAGGATTATCATCATGGTGATTCCGTACGCCAGGATTCCCGGCATG
>CAYPKV010000001.1:15304-52325 GCA_964411415.1 uncultured bacterium | reverse complement strand
ATTCGAACCCGCGACATTCAGCTTGGGAAGCTGACGCTCTACCAACTGAGCTACTTCCGCATGGTGGGCAAGACTGGATTCGAACCAGTGTAGGCTTTCGCCAACGGATTTACAGTCCGTCCCCTTTAGCCACTCGGGCACTTGCCCATGCGCCGGTCACCGCAGATGACCGAAAAGCAGGATACCTTCTGGAACCTGGAGCCACCCATCGGAATCGAACCGATAACCTTCCGATTACAAATCGGGTGCTCTGCCTGATTGAGCTAGGGTGGCACATCGACCCCAGGGAGGCATTCCAGGCGCCTTCCGGCGTCCGGCTGACTAGCCTAGCAAACGCCTGCTGAAGGTGTCAACTGCTGCAGCAGGGCCGGCCGCACAGGCTACAATATGCCCATGCGTATCGGTCCTTTCGGATTCTGGGAACTCGTCATCATCGCGGTCCTGGTGCTCCTGCTGTTCGGCCCCAACCGGCTGCCCGAGATGGCCCGCAGCCTGAGCCAGGCGGTGCGGGAGTTCCGGCGTGGTCTGAACGACGTCAGCCGAGACCTGCAGCAGGAACTGACTGAAGCAGCTGACGCCACCGCCCGGCCGGAACCTGCCAGCCCGGAACAGCGGCTCACCACTCCGCCTGATGGTGACGTGCAGCCCCGCAGCTGAACTGTCTCCTGTTGTCGGCTGCACCGGGCCGGACTGCCAGCCGGTTATGTGCAATAGTGGCCAGCACGGTTCCCGGGCAGCAAAGCCAAGCCAACGGGCCACCGGCAGGAGTCTCAGATGAACGACGGCATCCCCGAACTGCGCAAGAAGATCGACAGCCTGAACCTTCAGCTGCTCGAACTCCTCTCTGAGCGCGCCCGCATCGCAGAATCGATCGGCGAGCTGCAGTCGAGCCAGGGTCTAAGCCACTATGATCCCGTCCGGGAACAGAAGATGCTGGAAGACCTGTCCGCTGCCAACAGGGGCCCGTTTGAGAACGCCACAGTCCACAGCCTGTTCAAGCAGATATTCCAGGCCAGCATGCACCTGGAGCAGCAGCAGGACCGGCGCCGCTACCTCACCTCACGCGAGACCCACAGCGCCGACACCGTGGTCACCGTTGGCGACGTCAGCATCGGCTCCGACCATTCCCCCGTCCTGATCGCCGGACCGTGCGCCATCGAGACGCCCGAGCAGGTCGAGAAGACGGCGGCATTCCTGGCTTCACGCGGCGTGAAGCTGTTCCGCGGTGGTGCCTTCAAGCCCCGCACTGACCCGTACAGCTTCCAGGGCCACGGCGAAGAGGGACTGCGCATCGGCCGTGAAGCCTGTGACCGCCACGGTCTGAAGTTCGTCTCCGAGATCATGGACGCCCGCAACATCGACGCGTTCATCGAGTATGCCGACGTGCTTCAGGTTGGTGCCCGCAACATGCAGAACTTCACGCTGCTCAAGGCCGTCGGCCGCAGCGACAAGCCCGTCCTGCTGAAGCGGGGGCTGTCAGCGACCATCGAAGAGTGGATCATGGCTGCTGAGTACCTGCTGCACGAAGGCAACCCGAACATCATCCTGTGCGAACGTGGCATCCGCACCTTCGAGCAGTACACCCGCAACACCCTGGACGTCTCGGCAGTGGCCATCGCCAAGCTGCAGACGCACCTGCCGGTGTTCGTTGACGTGACCCACTCCGGCGGGCGCCGCGACCTGCTCGTACCCCTGACGAAGGCCGGCCTGGCGGTCGGAGCTGACGGCATCATGATCGAAGTGCACCCGAACCCGCAGGTCGCCCTGTCCGACAACAAGCAGCAGATCGACTTCGACACCTTCGACGGTTACCTCGAGGAGACCGGCTACCACAACAAGCTGAGCCGCAAACGGCACGAGGTCTACTCGTTCTGAGGCCGGGCCGGACACACCGGCCGCAGCCTGTACAATGAGTCATGACGGTCACTACCTGGGTGTATGAGGCTGTAGAGAACATCGCCAGGGATGGCGCCACCGTGCGCGACATCCAGCGCTGGATCGATGAGAACCGCTTCGAAGAGCTGGCTGTCGACAGCATCGAAACGGCCCTGGAAAGCCTGGTCCGGCAGGAGCGGCTGGAGCAGGATGGTACCCGCTTCCGGGTCAGGGCCAGGACAAGCAAGGAAGATGCACTGAAAAAGCTGTTCGGCGGCTGAAGTTGCCTTATCAGCGGAGCGAGACGGCGGCCAGTACGAATATGGCCGCCGTCACTGCTGCCCGCAGCAGGTGGTTCTGCCACACCAGATTCCGTGCGACCAGGTGGGCATGCAGCAGCGAGGACAGCCAGGTCAGCAGCAGACCGGCACCGAGCAGCCACAGGCCAAGCCCTAAGCGCCACGCCAGTGCCGCTGCGGCCAGGACCAGCAGCAGCGCTGCCAGCATGAACAGCAGCGCAAGCCAGCGCCGCCGGTTCTGGGTGACCCAGGCGCCGAAAGCGTTGACAGCCGCGAGTGCTGCGCTGCCGATGACGGCCAGGACCAGCACGCGCGGCTCCGCCCGTCAGCCGGCTTCCCGGCCGCCCAGGACCAGGCCCGCCAGCTGCCCAGGATCGATTGCTGCTTCCTGGATGACGATCTCAGTGAACGGCTTGTGCGTCGCTGCCCGGGCCTGGCCCGCGAGCCAGCCGTCTGCCCTGCTGTCACCGTCGACCAGCATCACGATCCGGCCGACAGCACCCTTGCGGGTGAACCAGCGGACTGCACCGAGCACCTCCAGGTCGGTATCGACCAGCCCTTCGAACTGCCGGGCTGCTTCTGTCAGGAGCAGTGACGGGGCCAGCTGCGCCTGACTGATACGGCGCTCAAGACCGTCTGGAACGACTGCCGCTACGAGGCCATCAGCCAGCAGCCACGGCTGGGCAACGACAGCCGTCATATCCTGCCGGCTCAGTGCCGGCGGGCCGGCCACCGGTGCGTTCAGCAGCGGCCGGTGACGTTCCATGATCATCCGGGTACGCCAGCCATCATGGAGCAGTTCCTGCAGGAACGTGACCGCCAGTGGTTCAACGTCCTGACCGAGCCGGGCCGGCACCCCGAATACGTTCTGCAGGCCGGCTTCAGCCGCCAGCAGCTCGGGGAACTCGCTTATCCAAGGATCGGTACCGCCACCGCGGACCGAGGAAGTACCCACGTTGGGGTGCGGCGTGACGATGAAGTCACAGTCGGCAAGTGCCAGCGCCTCGGCAGTTGCCAGGCGGAACGCCAGTGAGGGGATCTCCCGGATGAACCGCTGCGAGAGGTTCGCAGCAGTGCGCTCCGGATCCGCGTGGACCACCTGGGCTCCGGCGTCAGCCGCGAGGCGGGTCCAGAACTGTCCGTAGCGGGACCATAGTATCGAAGTGATGAAACCGACTCGCATGCGAACCGAGTCTACCAGTCTCCCTGCAGCAGTGCGTCCGCAAGGACCCGGGCCGCACCCCGGTCCAGGAACTGGTTCCCGTTGCCGCACTTCGGCGAGTAGATGCAGCGGGGACAGCCATCTCTGCACGTGCAGCTGACCAGCAGGTCCCGCGCCGCGGTGAGCCACTCGCGGAACTGCTGAGCACCAGCCCGGACGTACCCGACACCGCCCGGATGACCGTCGTATATGAAGATACCCGGGGTCTGCTCGGGACCATAGGCCGGGTAAGACACACCGCCGATGTCCGCACGTTCACACAGCACGAAGGCAGGCAGAAGACCGATGAGTGTGTGCTCCAGGGCGTGCAGCGCCGAGGGCAGCAGGGCGGGACTTACCGCAGCGGCTGCCCGGGTGCAGTCGATGTACAGCGCCTGGGTCGGCCAGCTCTGTTCAGGCAGGTCGAGGAGCCGTTCATCGAGTGGTGACTCGCTGTGCAGGCGCCGGACCGCATAACCGATGACGTTATCCGTCACCCGCACACGGTTCAGGCTCAGGAACCCCCAGGAGTCGCTCACTGCCAGCACATCGATGTCCGTCTCCGAACGCGGCTGGGTGTACCAGTCTTCCATGTGGGGCAGCAGTACCGCCTGACCGGCTTCCAGGTCCAGCCTGCCGACCAGCCACGACACACCCTGGTGCAGGTACACCGCGCCGGGATGCACCTCACTGAAGGCGGAGGCGGCGCCGGTCTCACCGATAACCTCACCGAAGCCGTCGACGAGCAGCACCCGGCCCGCGCCCTGCCCCCGGATGCCAAGACGGCGGTGCGGCGGCCGGCCGTAATGATGCCACCTGCCGCCACTCTCCTGCACACCCGGCACGTCAGCCACCGTCACCCAGGGGGCGACCAGCTCCTCCGCCGGATCGAGCGGCAGCTCAAACGCCGCACAGGCCAGATGCAGCGGGTGGATCACTTCGTTGAAAGGGTCAGCGACAGCGTTCTCGACGTGACCTTCCAGGATCAGGTCCGGATGCTGCAGGTAGTACTCATCCAGCGGGTCTGCAGCCGGGATCAGCAGCGCCAGTGAGCGGTGACCCCGGCGGCCAGCCCGGCCGATGCGCTGCCACAGCGCCATGTGCGAACCCGGCCAGCCGGCCAGGATGACCGCATCTACACTGCCCACATCCATGCCCAGCTCCAGCGCCGACGTGGCTGTCAGAAGGGTCACCTGGCCGGAGCGGAACGCGTCCTCGATGATACGGCGGTCTTCCTGGGTGTAGCCGGCCCGGTAACTCTCGACCTGGTGCTGCAGGGGCGGTTCGAGCTGCTCGGTGGTGTAGCGGCGGAGCAGCTCAGCAGCCCTGCGCGAGTTGCAGAACACCAGGCTGTGAAGTCCGGCCCGCACGAAACGCGCTGCCAGTCCCGCAGCTTCCCCGTTCAGGCTGCGCCGCCGGGGCGGGTCACTGCCGCGCACCGTCGCCGGCTCCCAGAACACGAACTCGCGGCTCGCCGCCGGGGCAGTGTCCTCGCTGATGACGGACGCGGTGCGGCCGGTGATGTTGCGGAAGTGCTCCTCCGGGTTGCCGATGGTTGCGCTCGTGGCGATGAGCTGCGGTGTTGCACCGTAATGGCCGGCGATGCGCAGCAGCCGGCGGATGATGTTGGCCACATGCGCTCCGAACACACCCCGGTAACTGTGCAGCTCGTCCAGGACGATGAAGCGTACACCTGCGAAGAAGTCCGCCCACTTGCGGTGGTGCGGCAGGAGGGCGTGGTGCAGCATGTCGGGGTTGGTGATGATGCCAGCGGCACGGCCGCGGATGACCCGCCGGGCTTCCGGCTTCGTGTCACCGTCGTAACTGTCGATATGGCCTTCCGTCCCGGTCTGCCCGGCCATGCTGCGCAGACGCTGCAGCTGGTCGGCAGCCAGCGCCTTGGTCGGAGCCAGGTAGATGAAGCGGCCGCCGCTGCGCAGCGCCTCCAGCAGCGGCAACTGGTAGATCAGGCTCTTGCCCGAAGCTGTCGCGGTGCTGACCATCAGGTCATGGCCGGCTTCCAGCAGACTGAAGGCGTCGGCCTGGTGCCGGTACGGCCTGAGTCCCAGCCTGCCGAGCAGTTCGGCGTAACGCCCGGCTGGTTCCGCGTATGTCGCGGTACGGGGCGGGAAGAAGCCTGCCGCGCGCACCTGGCCCTCGTAATCGGGAGAGCCTTCCAGCCAGCCGAGGAACGGTTCGCCCCTGCGGTAGCCCCCGCCTTCCCCGAGTGAAACTGCGTCCTGTTCGTCCTGCACCTGTCCATGAGGTTACCAGCGGGCGTGACCCGCGTCTGTAAGAGCGATAGAGTGGCCCCGGTTGAAGATGGCTGTCGCGCTTACTGTTCTCTCCATCCTGGTGCTGTCCTACACAGCGCTGCTGATCCTCGTCAACGTCGGGATGTTCCGGCGTACGCCCATACAGCGCCGGCAGGGTCCGCTGCCGGCAGTGAGCGTCATCGTGCCGGCCCACAACGAGCAGGAACGCCTGCCGGATACCCTGCGTTCCCTGGCAGCCCAGGAGTACGCCGGTCCGCTCGAGTTCGTGATCGTCGACGACCGTTCCAGTGACCTCACGCCGGTCATCATCGACAGCTGGGCGGAACGCGACCCCCGCTTCAGGCGCCACACGGTCACCGCTGACTCCCGCCGCTTCTCGCCGAAGGTGAACGCAGTCAACAGCGGCATCCTCGTCTCGGAAGGCGAGGTGATCATCACGACCGATGCCGACTGCTCGTACCCGAAAGGCTGGGTGGCCGGGATGGTCAGCCACTTCAGCGGGGACACGGTGATGGTGGTCGGTTACGTGGAAACGACCCGTGCCTGGCAGTCGCGCAGTCCGGTGCAGCTGTTCGAGGCGACGGACTGGCTGTCACTGATGCTCACCTCACGCAGCCTCGCCCGCTACGGCTGGAAGTTCACGAGCAGCGCCAACAACCAGGCGTACCTGCGGAGCGCCTTCGACGCTGCCGGCGGATTCGGCGCGGGCGGCCGCGCACCGAGTGGCGATGAGGACCTGCTCGTGCAGCGGCTCGGACAGCTGCCCGGTGCCCGCATCGTGTTCGCTGATGATGAAGAGGTCAGGGTGCTCACGAGGCCGGTGGATTCCTGGAAGCAGCTCCTCAACCAGCGGCGCCGCTGGGTATCGCGCTACCACCATCCGATCCACTACCGGCTGCCGTTCCTGCTCAGCATCACGGTACTGGGACTGCAGAGCGTGGCCCTCTCACTCGCACTGCTGCTCCTGCCCCTGTTCCCTGCGGCCCTGCCGGTCGTGGCCGGCCTGTGGGCGTTCAAGCTGGCAGTGGAACTGACCGGGATGTACGTCGGCACCAGGCAGCTCGGCCGTGCTGACCTGTTCCTGCTGCCCAGCCTCGGCTGGGCGCTGCTGCACCCGTTCTTCATAGCGACTGCCGTCATCATGTCGTTCATCCGGCCCGGCGACTGGCGGGGCGGCAACCGCGGCTACCGCACCCGCTTCCTGCGACGCCGCTGGAGCCTGTTCCGGCGCCGGGTCCGTACGCTCGTCTCGCGCGCCTGACGGTCCGCCTACTCAGGGCCCTCTGCACCGGTGCTACAATCCTTGTGCATCGCAGCCGGCCAGATGCCGGCTGCCGGGAGGAAACATGAAAGTCCTGGTACTTGGCGGGGACGGCTTCTGTGGCTGGCCTACCAGCCTGCATCTGTCCAACTTGGGACACGACGTGATCATCGTCGACAACCTGAGCCGTCGCGACATCGACAACGAGCTGGAAACGTCCAGCCTCACCCCCATCAGCAGTCCGGGAGTCCGGCTGCAGGCCTGGAAGGAACTGACCGGCCGGGACATCGCCTTCCACAACCTGGATGTGGCCCGTGACTACGACCGGCTGCTCAGACTGCTCGTCGAGGAACAGCCTGACGCCGTGATCCACTTCGCCGAGCAGCGCGCAGCGCCGTACTCGATGAAGAGCGCCGACAACAAGCGTTACACCGTCGACAACAACACGAACGCCACCAACAACCTCCTCGTGGCCGTCGTTGAGTCCGGTCTTGACATCCACATAGTCCACCTGGGAACCATGGGCGTCTACGGTTACGGAACCGCCGGCATGAAGATCCCGGAAGGCTACCTGGATGTCGAGGTTACGACCGATACGGGCGAGCGTATCCAGCAGAGCATCCTGTACCCGACCAACCCCGGCTCGGTCTACCACATGACCAAGACCCTCGATCAGCTGCTCTTCGCCTACTACGCCAAGAACGACGAACTGCGCATCACCGACCTGCACCAGGGCATCGTCTGGGGCACCAACACGCCTGAGACCGCCATGGACGAGCGCCTGGTCAACCGTTTCGATTACGACGGCGACTACGGCACGGTACTCAACCGTTTCCTGGTCCAGGCCGCTGTCGGCCACCCGCTCACCGTGCACGGTACGGGCGGTCAGACCCGCGCGTTCATCCATATCCGTGACACGGTCCGCTGCATCGAACTCGCTCTGAATAACCCGCCGCAGCGTGGCGACAGGGTGAAGATCCTGAACCAGATGACCCAGACTCACCGGGTCCGTGACCTGGCGCAGCTGATCAGCAGCCTGACGGGTGCAGAAGTCGCATACACCGACAACCCCCGCAAGGAAGACGCTGAGAACGACCTGCACGTCCGCAACGACCTGTTCATCGACCTCGGCCTGAAGCCGACCCTGCTCGATGAGGGCCTGCTGCTGGAAGTGACCGACGTGGCGAGCCGCTACCGCGACCGTGCCGATCACAGCAAGATCCCGGCGACCAGCACCTGGACAGCCAGGCAGAAGCCCGGGGTACCGGCGGGCGAGAAGGCCGTCAGCTGAGACAAGCGCGGCACTGAGCGATGCGGATCGCCGTCTTCACCGAGACTTTCCTTCCCAAGGTCGACGGCATCGTCACCAGGCTGGTACGGACCCTCGATCAGTTCACCGAACTGGGTCACGAAGCATTGGTCTTCGCTCCGCATAACCCACCGGCGGAGTATGGCGGGCACCGGGTAGTCCGGGTGCCCGCCATATCGTTCCGGCCCTGGTACCCGGAGCTGTTCCTGGGGCTGCCGCGGCCGCGCCTGGGCCGTGAACTCGACGCGTTCAGGCCCGACGTGGTGCACGTGATCAACCCTGTGGTGCTCGGCCTGTGGGGCAGCACCATCGCGATCCAGCGGGACCTGCCGCTCCTCGCCAGCTTCCACACTGACCTGCCCAACTACGTCCGGCACCTGAAGCTGTCGTTCCTGACGCCGGTCAGCAAATCAATTCTCCGCGACATCCACAACCTGGCGCACGTCAACCTGTGCACCAGCACCCAGATGATGGATTCCGCCCGGGAGATCGGCATAAGACGGGTGCGGCTCTGGCCCAAAGCCATCGACACCGATAACTATCACCCCGGCAACCGCAGCAGTGAGATGCGTGCGCTGCTCTCGGACGGTGAAACGGACAAGCCTCTGCTCGTGTACGTGGGCCGGCTCTCACACGAGAAACGTCTGGACCTGCTCGAACCGGTCATAAGGCAGCTGCCGGGGGTACGGCTGGCGTTCGTGGGTGCCGGGCCCGCTGAAGCCCACCTGCGCCGCCTGTTCCGCGGCACACCCGCGGTCTTCACCGGCTACATGTCCGGCGCTGACCTGGCAGCCGCCTACGCGAGCGCAGACGTGTTCGTGTTCCCGTCGGATACGGAAACGCTTGGGTTCGTGGCTATGGAATCGATGGCTTCAGGCGTTCCGGTGGTGGCAGCCCGGGCCGGCGGCATCCCCGACGTCATCCAGGACGGTGAGACCAGCCTGCTGTTCCGGCCGGGTGATTCTGAGGACATGTTGCAGAAGGTGCGCTGGCTGCTTGAGAACGACGCTGAGCGCGCCCGGCTGGCGACTGCCGGACGCGCGGACATGGAGCGCTGGAGCTGGCGTGCTTCGACTGAGAAACTCGTCGACTACTACGGGCTGGCCAGCGTGGTGAAGAAGCGCTTCGACTCACCGGGCGACCGGCCGCGGCCGGTCATCCGCCTGCAGCGCCGGGGTGCAGCACGCTGAACAGCCAGTCCAGTGCTTCTTCAAGCCCGGGGCCCGGTCTGCTGAGCAGGTCCGCGACCCGAGCATCGACCTCGATGACCTGACCTGACATCTCAGCGAAGCCGGGCCGGCTGCGGAAGCTCTCTTCGGTCTCACCCCACGGTGCGTCGAGCAGCAGCACGAGGTCAGGATCAGCAGCGACGACGAACTCCGCTGACAGCATCGGCCAGGCACCCAGCTCGGCTGGTACCACGTTGCTGCCACCGGCCACCTGCAGCAGGTCATCGATCCACGAGCCCGGTCCGGCAGAGAACGGTGTTGGATCAAGCTCCACGAAAACGAGCGGGGCGCTGAGCAGGGCGGAACGCTCTGCCATGTCTGCGACAACTGCTTCCTGGCGGGCCGTGAGCCGGGCAGCTGCCTCTTCACGGTCCGTCAGTACACCGACCGTCGCGTTGAAGGCCAGCACGGTCTCGAGCGTTTCCGGAGTACCGGCGAATGTCGTCACACCAAGCTCTTCAAGCTGGGCGTGCACGCCTGTGTAAGCATCAGTGAGCACCAGGTCCGGCTCCAGGCTGACGATCAGCTCGATGTTGGGGGCGAAACCACTGCCGATCCGGGGCAGATCCCGGCCGGCAGGCTGGGGGCTGTCCTCGTCGATGGCAAGAAGCAGGTCATCAGCACCGACAGCCAGCAGCGTCTCGGTGTGGCTGGGCATGAGGCTGACGATCCTGACAGCAGGGCCAGCCAGGCTGACCTCCCGGCCCAGGAAGTCAGTGACCAGCACCTGAGCCGAACTGTGAGCGCCGAGTGCGGCGAGACCGAGAGCGAACATTACGGACGTGATGAACCGGCGGGATACGGTCTGCATCATGGTGCCTCCTTCGGGCGGTGCAGAAGTACACGGACGGTATTCGGGCTCAGCAGACCGTATGCAGGTCTGCTTACCGTTGCGGGACAGCGCCGGATTCCAACCGGCTTCCCCGCCCATGTCTACGGGTCTGAGCCTAACACTGAGGGAGCGGTGCCAGTGTTAGGCTGTGCCGCGTGCACAGTAAAGGCCGTGTCAGCCTCGCAGATCTGGCTTCCCGGGCGACACCGGACCTGGATCCGGCGCCCCCGCCCCCACCACGCTTCAGTGATGCCTCGTTCAGCAACTACCGGCCGACCCACCCGAGCCAGGAGACCGCCGTCACGCTGCTGAGCGAACTCGTTGACAGCCTTGGCAACGCCCGGCAGCCGCGCCGGCTGTTCCGGCTGCGGCCGGCCCGACCCGCGCAGGGCCGGGGTCTGTACCTCGACGGGGGCTTCGGCGTGGGCAAGACCCATCTGCTGGCGGCCGCCTTCCACGCGGCAGATGTTGAGGAGAAGGCGTTCCTGTCGTTCCAGGAGCTCGTTTACCGGACCGGGGTCAGGGGCACTGCCAACACCGCCTCTGATTTCCATGGGCTCAGGCTGCTGTGCCTGGACGAGTTCGAGCTCGATGACCCTGGCAACACCCTGATCGTGAAGTCTGTCCTGCAGGTGCTGTTCGACCAGGGCACCGCGGTCGTGACGACCTCGAACACGCCGGCGGCTGCTCAGGGCGAAGGCCGTTTCAACGCCGAGGACTTCCGCCGTGAGATCCAGGGCATCGCGGCCCGTTTCACGCAGCTGCGGCTCGACGGGCCGGACTGGCGCATGCGGCACGGTGCTGGCAGGCCGACCCGGTTCAATGCCGATCTGAGCCACGTGCCAGCCGGGCCGGCACCTGTAGCCGAAGTCAGCTGGAACGAACTGCTCACGGTACTGCGCAGCCTTCATCCGGCCGCCTTCACCAGCCTGCTCACCGGCACGGGCAGCGTCCGGATAAACGGCATCGGTACCCTGGCCAGTCAGGCGGATGCACTGAGGTTCGTGCATTTCATCGACCGGCTCTACGACCTGGGCATACCCCTGCAGTTCTCACTGCAGCCGCATCTGCACGCTGACCTGCAGGAACTGTTCGACCCTGCCTGGCGCAACAGTGCCTACCAGAAGAAACATCAGCGCTGCCTCTCAAGGCTCACCGAGCTGCACCGTGAGTCAGTCTCTCAGGCCGAACCGGTCTCAGCTGACTGACAGCCGTTCCGCCAGTTCAGCAGCGATGCGGCTGAGGCCTCCGGGGCGGCCCAGCACCCGGGCGCCCGCTGCAGCGGCCACTTCGCGCTGACCTGCCCTCAGCAGCTGTCTGATGCCTGCGGCCAGCGCTTCAGGTTCAGCTTCAGCGATGCTCAGTCCACCCTGCAGCAGCCGCACCTGGTTACGCACGAAACCTGCGGTATGCCTGCTGCCAAGCGCGAACGTCAGCGCTGGCCGCCCTGCTGCGACCGCTTCTTCGAGCGCCGTGCCGGTCGTACCGACCGCTGCCACCGCCCCGGCCAGCTGACTGTGGAACGTGCCGCGACTGCCCGGCACGGTCACGCCCGCTCGGCTCAGGCTGAACGCCTCAGCGCTCCCCTGCAGCTGCCAGCCAGGCACGGCCGGTGGACCGTCGCCGGCCCAGGCCAGGCTGAACGGGACGTCTGGCAGCAGCAGCGCCGCCTGGAGCAGCAGGTCAAGCGAATCAGCAGCGACGGCCCGGGATCCCGGCAGCAACAGCACGTGGCCGTCCGCAGGCAGCGGTGCCGGAGCAGAGTCGAACAGGAAGCTGCCTGCATAAGCTGCCTGCCTGACTCCGGATCGCTGCAGCGCGGTTGCCGTCTCCACGTCGCGCAGCCACACGCGGGCCGTGTACCTGCGCTGCAACAGCCGCTCCGGGCCGGTCAGCCGCTCCATGAACAGGCGGTTGCCGGCGGTCAGCCGACCCTGTGCCGAACGGACCGATACGAGCGTCTGCAGCACGAAGCGACGCTCCCGGCTGACTCCGCTGAACAGGCTGTTGGCAAGTGCCCAGATGTCCCCGACCACCACGACCGCGTCAGCCCGCACATGGCGCAGCCCGCGCAGCTGACTGACCGTAAGTGGCAACAGCCCGGCGCGCAGGTCGGCTGCGAAGTTGGCGGCCGAATGGAACGTAAGTCCCGCTGAAGGCAGGGACCGGGCCGGGCCCGCTACCGCCAGGCCCGCAGCACGCCAGGCGGCGCCGCTGCCGACCAGCGGGTACGCGATCAGTTCCAGTTCCGGGGCGAGGTCCCGCAGCTGCATCGCCAGACGGCTGCCGATGGCGTCCTCGCCGTGGCCGTTGCTGAGGAACAGGACCCTGGGCGCCACTGCCTCAGTCGCTCAGGGTCGGTGCAGTGCCCCAGCCGAGCTTCTGTCGCAGGACCTCGAAGTTGGTCCTTCGGCCCGAGACGACCAGCAGCAGGTCAGTCGGCGCCTGGCTGATGCGGAAACGGTCATCCTGCCTGATGTCGATCCGCACCTGACCGTCCACTATGAGTGCAAGTTCTTCGGAACCGCTCGAGATGGTGAACTCCAGCGTGGTGGCGCCGTCCAGCACGATCGGCCGGTTCGTGAGCGAGTGCGGGGCGATCGGGGTGATCAGCATCGCCCGCAGTGCCTGACTGAGGATGGGGCCACCCAGACTGAGCGAGTACGCCGTCGAACCGGTCGGGGTGCTCACCACGACTCCGTCGGCGCGGTACTGGGTGGCGTGCAGTCCGTCTGCGAACATGTCGATGTTGATGAGCCTGGTCATGACACCCTGCGACACCATGATGTCGTTAAGGCCGTAGTGGACGCTGCCGGAGCGGCCTTCGACGCTCAGCTGCAGCATCATGCGCGGCAGCACCTGCCAGTCGCCGGCGGACGCACCGTCCAGCCAGGCCCGGATGTCATCGGCCCCGTGGTCAGCCAGGAAGCCGAGCTTGCCCAGGTTGACGCCCAGCACCGGCACCCGCAGCCCGACCAGCCGGCGGGCCGTGTTGAGGATGGTGCCGTCGCCGCCCACCGCGATCACGAGACCCAGGTGCGGCCCGATGTCCGTCAGAGGCAGCCGGCCTGACGTGTCCAGGGTCACCTGCACACCGAGCGCACTGAGCCGCTCCGCCGTCTCCCGGGCCAGGTCGTGGGCAGCCGGTTTGTAGTCGGTGCTCGTCACCAGCACGTGTCCGCAGTCGGCCGCGGCAAGCCCGAACGGGACACCGTTCATGGCAGGCCCCATCAGGCGGCTTCCTGAACCCGGGCGATGATGACGTCGGCCACGCCAGCGACGTCCAGCGTGCTCGTGTCGATCTTCATCGCGTCGTCTGCAGCCCGCGACTGCCTGGCGTCCAGCCGGTCGCGCCGGGCAAGCTGTTCCGTCAGCACCTGCAGGCCGGCTTCACGCTCGTCCAGCCGGCGCCGGGCCCGGACCTCGACCGGTGCGTCAAGCCAGAACTTGAAGCGGGCGTGCGGGAACACCGCCGTACCCATGTCACGGCCTTCGACCACGAAACTGCCCTCTATCTCCCGGAGCCTGCGGTTGACCCAGTCGCGTACTGACGGGAACGCTGCCGTTCGGGAGACGTGCCGGTCGATCTCATCCGTATGCAGCTCGCTGTAGCGGCCGGTGCCGTCGAGCATCAGCAGGTTGCCGTGCAGGCCGGGCCGGAGAACGACCTCGTGCCGTTCCAGCTCGGCCAGCACCTCGTCCTCAGCAGCCTCGCTCAGGCCGGCCTGCAGGACGATCCAGGCTGCGCCCCGGTACAGCAGTCCGCTGGACACGAACGGCACGCCGAGGCGGCGCGCGACCTCGCGTGCCACGCTGGACTTGCCCGAGGCGGCCGGTCCGTCGATGGTGATCGCTGAACTCCCGTTCATCTCAGCACTCCGCTGCGGCCCTGCAGCAGTGCGAAGTCCTGCCAGTAGCCGGGGTAAGTCTTGGCGGTGCAGCCGGGGTCCAGGATGGTCACCCCGGGCAGCAGCAGGCCGGCGATGGCGAAAGCCATGGCCATGCGGTGGTCTTCGTAGGTGCGGATGCTGGCGGGCCGGTAGGTGGGCTGCGGTTCGACCTTTATCCAGTCACTGCCTTCGGTCACGACAGCACCGAGCCGGGCGAGTTCGGTGGCCAGCGCTGCCAGCCGGTCGGTCTCCTTGATCCGCATGTTGGCTACGTTGGTGATGGTGAGCGGCGAATCGGTGAACAGGCCGGCGACCGCGAGTGCCAGCGCCTGGTCCGGGATGGCGTTCAAGTCGAAGGTTCCGCCCTGCAGCGTGCCGCGGGGCGGTCCGCTGACGGTGCAGCTGCTGTCCGTCCAGGTGACCGTGCAGCCCATTTGGGCCAGTACGTCTGCGAGCGCCCGGTCACCCTGGCTGGACGACGACCCGACGTTGCTGACGGTCACGGTACTGCCGGTGACGGCTGCGGCGACCCAGAAGTTGCCGGCGGCCGTCGCGTCACCTTCGACCCGGAAGTGGCGGGCAGCGTAAGTGGCGGGCTCAACGGTGAAGCGGTCGTACCCGTCACGCTCCACAGCCACGCCGAACGCCGCCATCACGTCGAGGGTTATGTCCACGAACGGGCGGGACTGCAGGTCACCGCTCACTTCGATGACGGTCTCAGCGCGGGCCAGCGGGGCAGCCAGCAGCAGTCCTGACAGGTACTGCGAGGAAAGACTGCCGCTGACGGTGACGTGACCACCGTTCAGACCAGTCGTCTGCAGCACCACGGGCGGGCAGCCGTTGCCCAGTTCGCTCGTGGCGGCGACGCCCAGCTGCCGCAGTCCGGCCAGCTGGTCTTCGATCGGCCGCTGCAGCATGCTGCCCTGGCCGGTCACCCGGAAGCTGCCGGAACCGGCAGCGAGGAAAGGCAGCAGGAAGCGGACGGTGGTGCCGGACAGGCCGGCGTCGAGGTCGGCACTGCGGGCACGGACCGGACCGCCCGTTCCGGTCACGTCTGCCCCGTCGGCGTCCAGGCTGATCGTCACGCCGAGCTGACGCAGGGCGGCGATCATCACTTCCGTGTCATCTGCACGCAGCAGGTCTTCAAGCCGGCTGGTTCCGGCAGCGGCGGCTGCGGTGATCAGGGCGCGGTTACTGACGCTCTTGGAGCCGGGAACTGCGACGGTTGCTTCCGGCTGGTAACCCGGGATCATCTCGATGCTTGTGGGCGGCTGGGACATTGCGCATCAGGATAACACCGGCCGAAAATGCGGAGGTTTATCATGTCGGGCATGAACCTGCCCCCCAACCTGCAACGGACCGTCGATGAGTTCAGCGGGGCACCCGCCAGCCTGCGGCTGCCCCTGCTGCTGGAGTACGCCGGCCGGGTACCGCCCCTGCCTGAACGCTTCAGCGACGGTGCCGGCATGGAGCGCGTGCACGAGTGCCAGACCCCGTTCTTCCTGGCCAGTGAACTGGCTGATGACGGTACCGTCCGCTTCTTCTTCAGTGCACCTGAGGAAGCACCGACCACCCGTGGTTTCGCCGGCATTCTGCACCAGGGACTGGCTGGCCTGACGCCCGCTGAGGTCAGCGCCGTGCCCGCCGACTTCTACCTGCAGCTGGGATTGAGCGAGCTGATCTCACCGCTGCGGCTCCGTGGCCTGGAAGCGATCCTGGCCCGGGCCCGGCGTCAGGCCAGTGAACTGGCCGGCTGAAGCCGGACTTAACCAACAGAAGCGGGCTGCAGCGGAATCTTCCGCTGCAGCCCGAAAGCTGCTGAAACAGGCCGCTCAGCGACGTGCGCGGCGGTAGTTGTCTCCGAAACGCTTCTGGAACTTCTCGACCCGGCCTTCGGTGTCGATGAAGCGCTGCTGACCCGTGTAGAACGGGTGGTTGCCGGACCACACATCAACGGTGATCTCGGGGCGGGTGCTGTAGGTTTCCAGCACGACCTCGCCCTCGCAAATGATCTTGCAGGGCACCATCTTCGGGTGGATGTCGTTCTTCATTCTCAGATTCTCCCTGTCCCCGCCGGAACTTCACTCATGGCGGCAGGACGCACAAACTTACGCACTGTAGCAGGCGGACGGGGTTCACTGCAACAGCCGGGGTAACGGATCAGGCCGGCAGCTCTGCGTAAACGGAGGTGCCTTTACCGGGTTCGGTGCTGATCTGCAGCGAGCCGCCCTGAGCCAGTACCCGCTCGCGCATCTGGCGCAGTCCGAGACCGCCCATGCTGCTCACCCGGTCGCCGACGCTGGTCTTGTCGAAGCCGATGCCGTCGTCACTGACGCAGATGAACACTGCGCCAGCGTGGTTGGTGCCGACCTCGACCCGCACCGTACGGGCCTGGGCGTGCTTGGCGACGTTGTTCATCGCCTCCTGGAATATCCGGAACAGGATCGTCTCGGAGCGCAGTGTCAGCCCCTGCGTCTCACCGATCGCCGCTTCAACCTGCACGTCGTTCTGCTGGCCGAAGTCGAGCGTGTAACGCCGGATCGTCTCGGTGAAGCCATGCCGTTCCAGGTCGACGGGGCGCAGCGCGAAAATGCTGCGGCGTACTTCCTTGATCAGTTCCCTGATGGTGGAGCGGGTGACGGCCAGCTCGGCTGCCGCCTTCGCGGGTTCTTTCTCCATGAGCCGTTCGACCAGGTCAAGCTTGAGGGCCGAGAACGCCAGTGACTGGGCCACACCGTCGTGGATCTCACGCGCTATGCGGGCACGTTCCTCGGCGATGGCCAGTTCCTCACTGTGCAGGTACGCCCGGGCGTTGCGCACGGCCCAGCTGACCTGGCCGGCCATCAGCTCCAGCAGAGGGATGCCGGACGCCGCGAAATGGTCCGGTTCCGGGTGTACGAGGATGATGAGGCCGAGGAGCATGCCGTCGGACTGCAGTGGCAGTACGAGCACGCTGCCGGCGTCGGCCAGCAGGACCGACTCATTGGCCGCCCCCTGCCGGTCAGCGATGCGGTTGTCGAGCAGCGTCTCCCGCTCACGTGCCACGCTGCCCAGCACCCCGGTGCCCGGCACGATGGGCAGCGGCTGGGCCGGCTGAGTCGTCCCGCGCACTGCAGCCAGGTGCAGCAGTCCGCCTTCCTCAGCCAGGTATATGCCTGCGACCCGGGCGTGGGTGCGTTCGGTCATGCTCTTCAGCAGCAGGTCCAGCAGGCGGCTCAGGTTGCCTTCTGCCCGCATGCTGCGGTCCACTGCTACGAGCGCCGTCAGGTCGCGCATGCGGGCACCGGCAGCTTCAGCTGCACCGGAGAACTCGGAGGCGATGATGCTGAACGCCTCCTGCTGCCGTGCATCTGCCGGCTGGGAGTACCAGCCCTGCAGCACCCCGCTGCGCCGGCCACCCCAGACGACCGGGTTGGACAGCACCCACCACTCCTTACCGTCGACCCGCACGAGCTGCTGCGGTGAGTCGCTGTAACGGTCCTGCAGTTCCACGGCCAGCCTGGCGACCGGGGGTGGCAGGTGGAACGTGTCGGTCAGCTGCACGCCCAGAACGTCAAGGTTCACGAACGCGCCGACTGCACCGGCCACCCTGGTTATCCCCCGGCCTGCTGCCGCGAGTGTCGCCTCCAGGTCGGTCGAGGCTGCGAAACTCTCGGTGACCTGCTGGATGCCGGCGAGCAGTTCGTGACTGTCCTGCAGTTCGGCGTAAAGCGAGCTGAGCCGGGCCTGTGCTTCCTCACGGAGTTTCACTTCAGTGGCGATCCAGTCAAGCACGACGAACGTGACGGCCGGACCGAGGATGCTGTAGAAGAGCAGGTTCGACCAGAACCGCCAGGACTGCCCGCCCAGCGGCACCACCAGGAACTGCCAGGCCAGCACCACTGCCACGATCAGGGCCGGCAGCCACAGGCGGGCCAGCTTGAGCTGCGGGTAGAAACTGCCGTGCTGGCGGCTGGCAGTACGCATGCGCCGTATCACGCCTGTAAGTGTAACTGCGGGCGGGCGCTGCGGGCCGGGGCTGGTAAACTCGCCGGCATGCCGTCCGATGAATCGACCGACAGTCATCTCCCGACCGACCAGCCCTCTCCTGCCGGCCTGACGGCCAGTCAGCCTGACGCCGCAGAACCGGTCAGGACCGTCACCGTCGGCGGGGTCAGCTACACGCTGCTCGGCACGGCCCACGTGTCAAAGCAGAGTGCCGAAGAGGTCGAACGACAGCTGCAGAGTGGTGATTTCGACGCCGTTGCGATCGAACTGGATGCAGCCCGGCATGGCTCGATGACCAGGTCAGCAAGCTGGGAGAACCTGGACCTGTTCAAGGTGATCCGTGAAGGCAAGGCCGGCATGCTGATGGTCAACCTCGCACTCGGTGCGTTCCAGCAGCGGCTGGCCGATCAGGTCGGCATCGAACCCGGCGAGGAGATGCGGGTCGCCATCCGTGCCGCCAGTGAAGCCGGACTGCCCCTGCTGCTCATCGACCGTGACATCGGCACCACGCTCCGGCGGGTGAACGCCGCCATCCCCTGGTACCGCCGGCTCATGCTCACCTCGGGACTGCTGGCCAGCGTCATCTCCAACGAGAAGATCGAACCTGAAGAGATCGAGAAGCTCAAACAGGGTGACATACTGGATGCCACCTTCAACGAGTTCGCGCAGAGCAGCAAGGAGATGTACGTTCCGCTCATAAGCGAGCGCGACGAGTACATGGCACTGTCGCTGCAGCAGCAGACCCGGCCGGGCGGAACCCCGCGTTACAGGAACGTGCTCGCAGTCGTCGGCGCCGGCCACCTGCGCGGCCTCGAGGAGAAACTGACCGAGCCTGCTGCCGATCCGCTTGCCCGCCAGCGTGAACTCGATGAGCTGCCGGCCCGCGGCATCTGGCCCCGGGTGTGGCCCTGGGTGATCGTGGCTCTCATACTGACCGGTTTCGTCATCGGCTTCATCCGCGGCCCGGACCTGGGCTGGCAGGTGGTGCTGGACTGGCTCATCATCAACGGCGGGTTCGCCGGACTGGGTGGCATCCTGGCCCTCGGCCATCCCCTGACGATACTGGCCGCTGCACTGGGTGCACCGTTCACGACGCTGAACCCGCTGATCGGGGTCGGTTTCATCGCCGCTGCCGTACAGCTGTGGCTGCGCAAACCACTGGTCAGTGACTTCACCACCCTTCGCAAGGACGTGCAGACCCTGAAGGGCTGGTACCGCAACCGCGTCGGCCGTGTCCTGCTCGTGTTCGTACTGACGACCATCGGGTCAGCGACGGGCACCTGGGTTGCAGGTGCCCGTATCGTGGTCCGGCTGACTGGCAGTGACGGCTGAAGTTCAGTCGACGGGTGCGCCTTCGACCACCCACTGAGCGTAAGTATCGACGAATACGAAGCTGGCACCTTCCAGCTCCGGATGGGCGATCCAGTTGATGAAGTCGCGCAGGTCGGCTTCAGTCGTCGCTGCGAACGCCTGGCCGCCGGTCAGACCCTCGAACCGGCCCGTACCGATGACCGGCAACACCTCATCCGCAGCCTGCTCAGTGAGGCGGAGCTCGGCGAGGAGCCGGGCCGCACTCACGTCCCAGTTGCCAAGGTCCCGGCGGTCAAGCAGCGGGCTGGTGCCCTCGAACGACTGCAGGGTGATGCCGTAACCGATGAGCCGGCGCAGCGGGTCGGCAGCGGCGTTCACAAAGAGCGGCAGGCTGGCACTGACCTCACGGTCTTCGCTGGCCTGAACGGTAACGCCGAGCAGCCAGTCGCCGGCCGGCAGGTCCCGGGGCAGCTCGAAGGTGAGCCGGTCGATGACGAAGCCGACGGTATCAGCAGGCAAAGTCAGCTGGTGCTCCTCGCTCAAAGCGGTTTCACCGTCTTCTGAAGCGAGGCTGTAAGTGAGCGAGAGCTGGGTCGGCAACGCCTCCCCTGGCGTGTACACCTCGAACATCGGGCGCACCGGGTCGCCCGCCTGCAGTGAGTCAGCTGCGACCGGAGCGCTGCCCAGCAACAGGCTCAGTCCGCCTGGCAGCTGCAGCACGGGCGGCGGAGCCTGCAGCTGCACGATGCGGGCCCGGGCGCGCTCAGCGAACTCACCTCTGTCGTGGCGGCGCAGGAAGCTGGTGTAGTGACGTACTGCTTCCGCACGCTGGCCGGCAGCCTCGAGAAGACGGGCCAGCGAGTAATGCACGGCCGGTTCGTCCGGATAGAGCCGCAGTGCGGCGGTCAGGTCGTCGATGGCAGCGTCGTCGACAGCGGGATCGTAGCGGAGTGCCGTCTCGTAGGCGCTGGCTGCTTCAGCGATACGGCCGGTGACCGTCATGACCAGGCCGATGTTGTAATGCGCGATGTACTGCTGAGGTGCGAGCAGGGTCGCCCGTATCGACGACTGCTCGCTCTGCTCCAGCAGCCCGAGCAGGTACTGGGCCCAGCCGAGGTTCGTCCAGTAAAGGTCGCTGTCCGGGACGAGCCGCACGGCCACGGCAAGCGCCTGGCCGGCATCGAGTGGCCGGTCTTCGTCGAAAGCGATGAACGAGAGCCGCTCGAAAGCCCACACCTGCCATGGGTCGAGCCGGGTGAGGCGCTGGAGTGCTTCCTGCTCCAGGTCAGTCTCGCCGGTGCTGCGCGCGTAAACGGCGTACACGATCAGGGCGGGTACGTCGGCAGCGGGCAGGGCGGCGCGGACCGTGTCGGCAGGTGCTGCGCTCCGGGAGTGCAGCACCGCGAGCCCGTACGGGTAACTGGCTGCACCGTGCAGCGCCTCAGTGGCGGCACTGTCAAAGCCACTGCTGGCAAGCAGCATCGCCTGCCACAGGCGGAACACCGGCTGGCCGGTCTCCTCCCACATGCTCTCGAAGTACAGCGCACTGCGGATCTCGTCGACGCCAGCAGTGTTCAGTGACAGGGTGGCGAGCAGCAGGGAATCCGCGTCGCGGCGTCCTTCGCTGACCGCTTCGATCGCCTGGCGCAGCTGCAGCGAGTACGGATCGTCCGCAAGGAGTGGATCGCTCAGGGCGTCGAGTGCCGACTGCAGGCCACCGGTGCGGCCCGCTTCGTATATGGCCCGGGCGCGGGCGCCATCGACACCGTCCATGGCGATGTCAGGTACTGGCGCCGGACGTTCACTGCCGAGTACGTGGCTGGCCACAGCCGTGACGCGGCGCGCCATGCCGCCTGCGTCACCTTCAGGGACCTGCAGTACGACGGTGTTGACGCCTCCGGCGTGTGCGGTCTGCAGTTCCAGCACCATGAGGCCGTCGACAGTGTCGATGCGGCCGTTGAGTGCCAGGTCTGCTCCGCTGCCGGCCCGCAGCATCATCGTGATGCCCGGTCCGGTGGTGTCACTGAAGTAGCCTGCCGGGTTGTAGAAGCCTTCGCCGACCAGGAACGGTGGAACGAGAGTGGGTGAAGCCGCTGGCCCGATCACGTCGTGTTCCTCCGCCAGGGCACCCGCCACCGCATGGGCGACGGCGGTACCGAGCACGGGGTCTTGGCCACCGAATGGGAGTACAACTACGTTGGCCGCGCTGGCTGCCGGCAGCAGCAAAAGGACGGCGATCACGTGCCAGAACCGGGTCTTTAGCATGCCGGAATCTACCACGCAGCACGGGCGGCTTCAGCAGTCAGCCCAGCAATTCCTCGAACTCTTTCTGCAGCACCCTTGCCTGAGCCTCGGTGCGGGCGACCACCAGGATGGTGTCCTGCCCGGCCAGGGTACCGACGATCTCTTCGCGCTCAAGCTTGTCGAGGATGAAGGCGACGCCGCTGGCGTGGCCTTCATCAGTACTGATGGACAGGATGTTGATGCCGCGGTCCACTGACCGCACGAACATACGGAAGCGCTGCCGCAGCTCGCCCAGAACGTCTTCCTGGGCAGCCAGCGGCGTGGCGCGGTAATGATGCAGGCCGTTTCCGGCCGGCAGCCGTACGAGGCGCAGTTCGTTCACGTCACGGCTGACGGTTGCCTGGGTGACGTGGATGCCTTCCTCGCGGGCCAGGTACTCAGCGATCTCAGCCTGGGTGGAGATGAAGCGCTTCTCGACCAACTCGACGATCTTGCGCTGACGGTATTCCTTGCTCGGCATAATTATTCAACTATACCGCGCTTATTGCAGGAGTCCTGTCTCAGTCCGGCTGACTGGCCGGATGGCTCTCAGCGACAGGTTCAGGGCGCGGGGCCGGAACGACCGTGCGGCGCAGCTCGTCGAGCGCCGGCAGGTCATGCCCCCAGCGGATGGACTTGCCGAGTTCGAATTCCTTCATGGCCACCGTCACCGAGTTCTGGGTGCGGGGCAGTTCATCTTCTTCAAGCAGTGACGGCACTCCCAGTTTCAGCTGGGCTGCCCGTTTTGCAACGATCATCGAAAGCGTGTAGCGCGAATCGGTGAGCGCCATCAGTGCGTCGTAACCTTCCTGTGCCACTTCAGTTCCTCCAGGGCGCGGCGCTCAGCGCGCCGGCTGCCCACCATGATACACGTGCGCCCGGCACTCAGCCTTCCCCATCGACACGCAGGAAAGCCTGCACATCGGCGTCGCTGAGACGTGAAGCACGGGCGCGTTCGGCCCGCAGGATACCCTGAAAGTCAGCGATCGCTGACGGAAGATGGTCGTTGACGACCACGTAATCGAACTCCCGGACCGCCCGGATCTCTTCCCGGGCCCGGGCCAGCCGCCGCTGGATCTTCTCTTCCGTGTCGGTACCCCGGCCCCGCAGCCGCCGTTCCAGTTCAGCCAGCGACGGCGGGGCGATGAACAGCATCTTCGCCTCCGGCAGCCGCTGCCGCACCTGCCTTGCTCCGGCCAGCTCAAGCTCGATGAGCACGTCATCGCCCCGCTCCAGCGCTTCCAGCACCGGGCGGGCGGGCGTACCGTAGAAGTCATCGACGTACTCGGCGTACTCGAGCAGTTCGTCGCGTTCGATCATCGCCCGGAAACTGTCGCGGTCAGTGAACCAGTAGTTCTGGCCATCGACTTCGCCGGGCCGCTGCGGCCGGGTGGTTGCAGAGATCGAGTAATACAGGTTGCTGAACTCGGGCAGTGCTTCGCGCCTGATGGTGTCCTTGCCGACTCCCGAGGCGCCGGTCATGACGAACAGGATGCCGCGTTTAGTCTGCACGGGCGGTGAATCGTGACGGTAAAGAAGATGCGTACAGTCGGAGTGCGGTCATCACCGGAAAATGTAACACGGGGCCGCCACGGAACAGCGGCTCCGAAGTGCTAGGATTGAGCCCCGGAGTGGGTGAAACAGTGGAAACCAGGTACATCTTCATTACGGGCGGCGTTGTGTCTTCACTTGGCAAGGGCATCGCAACCTCTAGTATCGGCGCGCTCCTCCGGGCACGCGGCCATCAGGTGACGGCGGTGAAGATCGACCCTTACATCAACGTCGATGCAACCTTTCGAACACGGTGAAGTGTTCGTCACCGACGACGGCGCGGAGACGGACCTGGATCTTGGTACCTATGAACGTTTCCTGGATATAAGTCTCTCACGCAACAACAGCATCACGACCGGCCAGGTGTACCAGCGCGTCATCGAACGCGAACGGGCCGGCGACTATCTTTCCCAGACCGTTCAGGTCATCCCGCACGTCACTGATGAGATCAAGGAACGCATCCGTGCTGCCGGCCGGGAGGCCGGTGCCCAGGTCGTGCTCGTTGAGGTCGGTGGCACCGTCGGCGACATCGAGTCGTTGCCGTTCCTGGAGGCGATCAGGCAGATGCGCTTCGAGGAGGGCCGGCACCGGACGCTTTACCTCCACGTCACGCTGATCCCCTACCTGGGCAGCAGCGAGGAGTTCAAGACGAAACCGACCCAGCATTCGGTCGCTTCACTGCGTGGTTTCGGCATCCAGCCCGACGGCCTCATACTGCGTTCAAGCCGGCCGCTGCCGGCCGATGCCCGGCGCAAGATCGCACTGTTCACCAACGTCGAAGCACGCGACGTTTTCAACTCCGCTGACGCCGATTTCGTGTACGCGCTGCCCTCGATGCTCGAACAGCAGGGCATGGGCCGTTTCATCGAACGGCGCCTGAAGCTGGAGAAAACGGTTCCGGACCTGCGTCCGTGGCAGGACGCCGTGAACGTGCTGCGCGATCCTGACCACCGCGTCAGCATCGCAGTCGTCGGCAAGTACACGGCGATGCCGGACGCTTACCTGAGCCTGCTCGAAGCGCTGCGGCATGCCGGCATCGCCAGCAGGGCCGGTGTCGACGTCGACTGGGTCAGCGCTGAGGAGCTCGAAGGTGACGCTGACGTCGCCGCCCGGCTCGGCGGGGCTGACGCGATCCTGGTCCCCGGAGGCTTCGGCAGCCGCGGCGTCGAAGGCAAGATCAACGCCGCGGGCTTCGCCCGTTCGGCCGGCATCCCGTTCCTGGGCATCTGCCTGGGCCTGCAGGCTGCGGTCATCGAGTTCGCCCGCAACGTCGCCGGTCTGGACGGCGCCAACTCGACTGAGTTCGATCCCGGCACTGCCCATCCAGTCATCGACCTCATGCCGGAACAGGCCGACATGACCGGCACCGGTGGCACGATGCGCCTGGGCCGCTGGCCGATGCGCATAAGCGACGGCACCCTGCTCGCCTCGGTCTACGGCACCACGGGCGACGCACTGGTGTTCGAACGTCACCGCCACCGCTTCGAGGTGAACCCCGCCTACGTCAGGCAGCTGCGCGACGCCGGCCTCGTCGTCTCCGGCGTTACCCCGGGACTGGCCGGCCGCGGCGAGGGCCTGGTCGAAGCGGTTGAACTGCCCGGCCACCCGTACTTCGTGGCCCTGCAGTCCCACCCGGAGCTCAGGTCCAGGCTTCTCAAGCCCAGTCCGCCGTTCAGCGGCCTGGTGCGCGCCGCGCTCGACCGGGCCGCCAGCCGGGAGCAGCCGCAGTGAACCATGCCAGGCCACTCATCATCGGCCTGGCAGGCGGCACCGGTTCAGGCAAGACGACCATCGCAGCGGCGCTGCTGGCTGCGGCCGGACCGGACAACGCCGTGGTCATCCCCCAGGACGCCTACTACCGTTCCCAGTCCGGCCTGCCGCTGGAGCAGCGGGCACTCATCAACTACGATGAGCCGGCCGCCTTCGATACGCCCTTCCTGCGCACCCAGCTGCTGGCACTGACCCACGGTGAGTCCGTGCGGAGACCCGTTTATGACTTCGGCAACCACCTGCGTGCTCAGGAAACCGTCCTGGTCGGCAGCCGGCCGATCATCGTGCTCGAAGGTATCCTCACCCTGCACGAGCCGGCGCTGCGCGACCTGATGGACGTGAAGGTGTTCGTCGATGCTCCGGCTGACGAAAGGTTCATCAGGCGCCTGGAGCGCGACGTAAGGGAACGCAGTCGCACGGCCGAGAGCGTCATCAACCAGTACCGGAGTACAGTCAAACCGATGCATGACCTGTACGTTCAGCCCAGCAAGCAGCATGCCGACCTGATTGTTCCTGAAGGCGGCCGCAACGAGGTCGCCATCCGCATACTTACCGGCTTCGTCCGTGACTTCCTGAACCGGGCGACCGCATGAGGCAGCAGCTGCGGCTCCTCCTGTGGGTGCTGGTGCTCCTCAGCCTGGTCCCGGCCGGGATCCTCGTGACCCGGCGGGTGGTCGCCGAAGATCCGGACCGGCCAGTCACGATGCTGATGGACGCCGAAGCCCTGCAGGAGCAGGCGTACCTGCTGGGTCGTGATCCGTTTGACCTGGCCCTCGAGTACCAGGCCGCCGGCCTCAACGGCATCATCCTCTACGAGGACACCCCGGAGACGCTGGCAGCCAAAGGCCGCATCATCGCGCTGGCCGGACACGAGTTCAACGCGATGGTACTGCTGGCCGGCGTGACGGACGCTCCGGTACTGCCGCAGCAGTCTACGGTCGTAAGTGAACTCGAGCCTGGTGCGCTGACCCCCCTGCTCAGCAAGACCGAACCCGGTCCGGAACGCTTCAGCCTGCTGGGCCGCGACTGGTACTGGTACCCGGGTGACAGCTTCGAGACCCGGCCTGCCGGTCCTGACCTGGCCGAGCTGGCCCGTTACGTGGAAGCCGGTTTCGACATCGCCTGGCGGCCCCGCAACTTCCCCGGACTGGTAGACGTCGGCAGCGACTGGCCCGCTGAGGCGAACTACATAATCCACTACGGGCTCGAGCTGGCCGGCAACCCTGACAGCCTCAGCGAGCTCGTCGCCGTGTCACAGGACTTCATCACCGGTGTGATCGAAGGCACCGAACAGGCCGGTATGGAAGACGTCGCCGACCTGTTGCCGACCGTCCGCCTGCTCAGTTTCAGTCAGGAACACGTCAACCGCGGCCTCAGCCCTGCGGAGATAATCCCCAAGTACCCGCTCGCTGCGACGGAGCGCGGCATACGGATCATGTACCTGCGCCCGTGGACCGAAGGACACCAGGGCAACATGCTGGACAACACCCTGGAGATGGTGAGCGGCGTGCGCGCCTCCCTCGAAGCTGAAGGGTTCAGCATCGCGCCGCTCGACTTCACTCCGACCAGTTACCGGACTGACGACGTTCTGCGTGGGCTGAGTACGGTCGGGGTGGTGGCAGGGCTGCTGCTGCTCGGCCTGGCTTACCCCGGGGTGTGGGGCGTCATCATCGCAGCAGCGACAGCGCTGCTGTGCCTCGCGGCAGCCGGCTTCAGCTGGGGCGCACCGGCGCTCGCGGCAGCCCTCGTGTTCCCGGTGCTTGGTTACAGCTACCTGCGTGAGTCGCTGCCGAGCCTGTTCACCGCCACCCTGGTGTCGCTGATCGGTGCGGTACTGCTGACGGCGACCGGCAGCGACTACGGCACGATGATGTCCATCACTCCGTTCAGGGGCGTGGCTGCGACGCTGGCAGTACCTCCTGCCCTGTTCCTGTTCCAGTACGCCCTGCGTTACCGGCGGCCGGCACAGTGGGTTCGTGACTTCTCAGCGCAGCCACTCACCGTCGGGATCGTGGCGGTCCTGCTCATCGCCGCTGCTGCGGCCGGCCTCATCCTGCTGCGGCGCGGCAACCTGCCCATCATCGGGGTCAGCGAAGCCGAACTGGCGCTGCGCAGCTGGCTGAACGAGCTGTTCGTACGGCCCCGCTTCAAGGAACTCGCCGGTCACACCCTGGCCGTCGTTGCCCTGCTGGTGCGGGGCCTGCCTGCCTGGCTGCGTGCCGGCCTGCTGACCGCCGGGGTAGTGGCCCAGGCGACGATCCTGAACTCTTTCAGTCACTTCCACACGCCGCTGGTCATCTCGCTGCAGCGCACCGTCATAGCCCTGGTGCTCGGCTTCGCAGCCGGCCTGCTGCTGAGTGCAGTGGCCAACTGGGCCACCGGTGCCTGGCAGCGCTGGCTTGATTCCGCCAGCCGCTTCGACGGAAAGCCCCGGAGCTGAATGCGGGTAGCGGTATCCGGTTATTACGGCTTCGGCAACCTTGGCGACGAGGCGCTGCTGGCCGGCCTGCTCAGCCAGCTGAAGGAACTCGGTGCCGAACCGCTCGTACTGAGCGGTGATCCGGAACGCACGAGCGCTGAGCATGGTGTCGAGGCGGTGCACCGCTACCGGAACCTGCTGCCTGCCCTGCTGCGCAGTGACGCGGTCATCTCCGGCGGGGGCGGCCTGCTGCAGGACACGACCAGCTCGCGCAGTCTCGACTACTACCTGACAGTGCTGCGGCTCGCCCGGGCCCTGGGCCGGCGGCGCGTGGTGTACGGCCAGTCCATCGGGCCGCTGTCCGCAGCCGGCCAGCGCCGCGTGGCGGGCGTGCTGCGCAACATGCCGGTCGCGGTACGTGACCGGCAGAGCCTGGACCTGCTTGCCGGCTCAGGCGTGGAAGCCAGCCTGGTCGCAGACCCGGCGCTGCTGCTGCCGGTACCCGAAGCTGCCCCGCCACTGACTGACTTGCTGCTCGTTCCCCGGGCCCCGTACCGCCATTTCAGCGAGGCCCTGCTGGCTGCCGGTGAAGAGGCCCGCTCCTTAGGACTGAGCGTCGGGGTGATGGCCATCCAGCCGCAGGAAGATGAGGCTGAGACCGGCTTCCTGCTCCACGGTCTGCCCGGTGCAGTGCACGTACCGGCCGCTGACTGGCGCCAGGCAGTCGCTGCGACGGCTGCTGCCGGACTCGTGCTGTCCGTCCGGCTGCACGGCCTGATCTTCGCGGCCGTGGCTGACCGGCCTCATGCCGGACTCGTGTACGATCCCAAGGTGGAAGGATTCCTGCAGCGTTCAGGTGGACTGGTGTTCCGGGATCCGGTTGACCGGCTCGCCCTGCTCGGTCTGGTCCATACCCGGCCGGAAGTCGACCGGAAGCGCAACGACGCGCTGCGTGAAAGCGCCCGCTCCGGACTCAGCTGGCTGCAGCAGGCGCTGGGGGGCGGAGTATGAGGTTCAGGCACCTGATCACCGGCATGCTGCTGGCAGCTTCAGCCGGGCTCGCTTTCGCGCAGGACGCCTTCCAGCAGCTCGAGGACCAGCTGAGCCGCGGCCTGTACAACTCCGCCGCCCTCGTAAGCGGACCTGCCCTGGTCGAAGCCAACCCTGAAGACAGCCGCGCCTGGGAACTGTACGCCCGGGCGCTGTTGCTGACGGGCGACGTGACTGCTGCCCGCGACGCCATCGACACAGCGCTGCGGCTGGTGCCACTGACGGAGCAGCCCGCATCTGCCAGTAACCTGCTCGGCCTCATACTGGCTGAGGAGGACGAGCTGCCGGCGGCCCTGCCGCTGCTGCGCCAGGCTGCGACTGACAGCGGCAGTTACCTGTACGCACTGGACTGGGGCCGCACAGCCTGGCAGGCCGGTGACCTGGAGCAGGCTGAAGAGGCCTTCCTGGCCGCCGCAGTGACCACGCGTGGCCAGCGTGAACCGTGGCCCTGGCTGGATGTCGGCAGGATCCGGCTCATCCAGGACCGCCTGACTGAAGCTGAAGAGGCGTTTGAACAGGCGATAGCTGTTTACGAGGCGTTCGACACGGGCACTAGCCTGCCGTCACCGGCTTACGTGGAAGCGTTCTTCCGTCTCGGCCAGATCGGTGAGCGGCGTTTCGAACGCTCGGGCGATCCCGCCGACTTCGAGCAGGCGCGCGTCAACTACTCCAACGCCCTGGTCGGCGATCCGAACTACGGGCCTGCCCTGCAGGCCCTGGTGCGGCTGGATCAGAACCGCCCCTGACAGCTCAGTGCCTGCCGCGGTTGCGGCTGAACTCCTGCAGTACGAACTTCCCCATGCCCGCAGCGTCGGTCAGGAACGCCCGGCCGCGGGTCAGTTCCGTTACCTTCTGAACGAAAGCGAGCAGTGCCGGGTCATCAGCGAGCATGAAGGTGCTGACTGTGATGCCCGAACGGCGGCACGCGGCTGCTTCACGCAGCGTTTCGGCCAGCACCAGCGCGTCCTGACCGTAGGCGTTGCGGTATATCCTGCCGCCGGGCAGGGTGATGGCGGTCGGTTTGCCGTCTGTGACCATGATGATCTGACGGCTGTCCGCCTGTTCCCGGGCCAGCAGCCGCCGCGCCAGTTTCAGTCCCTGAGCAGTGTTGGTGTGGAACGGTCCGACCTGCATGCCCGCCAGCTGCTCCAGCGTCACTTCCTCCGCACTGTCGTGGAACAGCACGAAACGGAGGCTGTCACCGCGGTAGCGGCTGCGGATCAGCTGGGCCATGGCCAGGGCCACCCGCTTGCCGGGTGTGAAACGGTCTTCACCGTACAGGATCATCGAGTGGCTGCAGTCCAGCATGAGTACCGTCGCCACCTTCGTGCTGAACTCACTCTCCTGTACGTGAAGGTCATCAGGCTCTATGTGCAGGCGACCGCCTGAACTTCCGCGCAGTGCCGCGCTCTGCAGTGTCGCTGCCGCATCGAGGCTGGCTGAGTCACCGAAAGTGTACGGCCGGCTGATGGAACTGCTCTCCGTACCGTTACCGGACTGTCTGGTCAGGTGGGAGCCGGGCAGCCGGCCCGCCCGCAGGCCCATGATCTGCTCCAGGGCAGTGTTGCCGAGCAGGGCCACGGTTCTGGCGGTCAGCGCGAAGCTGACCGGCTCAGCGCGGCTGCCACCGGCGGCGCCCGGCAGCAGCCGGATCCAGCCGGCCTGCTCCAGGCGCTCAGCCAGACGCGTCGCCAGCTGACCGAGCCGCGTCTCATGCCAGTCGTCTGCGTCCAGCGCCTCGTCAATGAGCTCCTGGTCGACCAGGTCGCCGGCCTGCAAGGCAGCGGCGATGGCAGCCAGCAGGTCCGCGTACTCGCGGCCTGCTTCGGGGTCCGGGTCCCAGGGATCGTTGCTGAAGCCGGATTCCAGCAGCAGGTCCTGCAGCTGCCGCAGCAGCTCCTCAAGCCCGACCTCTTCCGCCGGACCCTCATACCTGCTGTAACGGACGGTGCGCATGCCGGCTCAGTTCCAGTCCCGGCCGTGCCGCTCCCCGGGCACTTCCGTGTCCGCACCGGTGAAGCCAAGTTCCTCGCTGCGGCCGATGCTGCGCCGGGCGTACAGACCTTCGAGAACGAACTCTGCTGCGGCCGCCACCTCATCCTGCCGGTCCGTACCGGCTACGTGCCGGGCAGCGCGCAGCAGACCAGGCACGGCTGCGAACATACCGGCCAGGTCCGTGGTGCGGGTGCCGGCCGGGATCCGGAAGATGTTGCCAGCCTCGAACCACTCGGTGACCGGGGCACTCAGCTGACCGGGCAGCCGCGCCTGCAGTGTCCTGCCAGTGGCACGGCTGATGACGTCACGGGCCACCTGTTCAGCTCCGCGTGCCTCACCGTCGAAATCGAGTTCGAGCTTGCCGGTGACCGCCGGCAGGCCCGCCAGTACGTCCGTCACCCGCACGACCGGGCGCTCCTCGCTGAGGCGCAGGGAACGCTGCTCAGCAGCGCTTACTGCCAGCTCCAGAAGACTGATCGGCAGACGCTGTGACACGCCCGAAGCCGCGTCGATCCGGCGGTCTTCACGTGCCTCGAAAGCGGTCCTTTCCACTATCTCGCGGATGAACTCCGGGATGAACGGCTGGCAGTCGGCCCGGGCCGTCCAGGCTTCCCGGGCAGTGATGGCGATGCCGTCCTCAACCGTTGCCGGGTAGTGGGTCCTGATCTCCGAACCGATCCGGTCCTTCAGCGGCGTGATGATCCGGCCCCGGGCCGTGTAGTCTTCGGGGTTGGCGCTGAACACGAGCAGCACGTCGAGTGGCAGGCGCAGCGGGAAGCCGCGAATCTGGATGTCCCCCTCCTGCAGGATGTTGAACAGTGCGACCTGGACCTTGCCAGCCAGGTCCGGCAGTTCGTTGATGGCGAAGATGCCGCGGTTGGCGCGGGGCAGCAGGCCGAAATGCAGTGCCCTCTCGTCTGACAGGCGTGTGCCCAGGCCGGCAGCGCGGATCGGGTCAACATCACCGATCAGGTCAGCGACAGTAACGTCCGGTGTGGCGAGTTTCTCCACGTACCTGTCCTGCCTGCGTATCCAGCTGACCGGCGCATTGTCGCCATGCTCCTGAACGAGCTGCCGGCCCGCCACGCTGAGCGGACGGAACGGGTCATCGTTCAGCTCGGTCCCGCTCAGAACGGGTATCTCTTCGTCCAGCAGGGCGGTCAGCTGCCGCAGCAGCCTGGTCTTCGCCTGGCCCCGCAGGCCGAGCAGGATGAAGTCGTGCCGGCTGAGGAGGGCGTTGGTGACGGCCGGGATGACGGTGTCCGCGTAACTGCTTATGCCGGGGAACAGCTCCTGGCCAGCCTGCAGGCGGCTGCGGACGTTGTCCCGGATCTCGTCCCGGACGCTGCGGCCCGCCAGCCGTTCCCACTGGCTGCCACGGAGTTCGCCAAGTGTTGCCGGCCGCGTCATCGCTGAGCCTCCCTGCGGATGGTCCTGTAATGCAGCATGGGGCGATGCTAGCACCGGCTGCGCCCAGGTACCCTGCTGCAGCCGGCAGTCACCCGGCAGGTCATGGTCGAGTGGCGGGCGCGGTGCTGCGCCGGCAAAGTTGCTAATGTGCAGAGCGATGGACGCCATCGCTAGAGCAGAGATAATCACCGTCGGTACCGAGCTGCTGCTGGGCGAAGTGACCGATACGAACAGTTCCTGGCTGGCCAGCCGGCTCGCTGACCAGGGCATCGACGTCTACTGGTCACTGCGTGTGGGTGACAACCGGGCCCGGCTGGAAGCCGCCATCCGGGCAGCCCTGTCCCGCAGTGACCTGGTGGTGCTGACAGGCGGTCTCGGCCCCACCGATGATGACCTGACCCGGGAAACCATCGCCGCAGTGTGTGGTGAGACTCCCGAAGTGGACCCGTCGCTCGAGGCTGAACTGCGCGCCTGGTTCAGCGGCCGCAGCCGGGCGATGCCGGAACGCAACCTGAAGCAGGCCTGGCTCATCCCGTCTGCTGAAGCGCTCAGCAACCCCTTGGGTACGGCGCCGGGCTGGCTGGTGCGGCAGGGCAGCGGCGACTCGGCCCGGATCATCGTCGCCCTTCCGGGTCCACCCCGCGAGCTGATGCCGATGTGGCTCAACCAGGTCGTGCCCCGGCTGCGTACTGCTGGCAGTGGCCTGTACCGCCGTACTTTCCGGACTTACGGCATCGGTGAATCAGACATAGCCGACCTGCTGGACGAACAGATCCGCAGCCCGAACCCCTCGGTGGCGACCTACGCGAAACGTGATGGCGTGCACGTCCGGGTGGCAGCCAAGGCTGGCACCGAGGCAGAAGCGCGCGCCCTGGCCCGGCCGTTCGAGGAACAGGTGGCCGCGCTGCTGGGCGGGCACGTCTGGGGGTTCGATGATGACGAGCTCGCGGAGCTGATCGTCAGCCGGCTCACGGAGACCGGCCGTACCCTCGCGTCAGCCGAAGGACCGAGCGGTGGTCTGCTCATGGAAGCCGTCTCGGCCGTCCCCGGTTCGGAGGGCGTTTACACCGGAGGCGTGTTAGCATGGTCCGCGCAGGCGATGGGAATACTCGGTATGCCTCGTCCGGCCGGACAAGGGCAGTCCGGAGCAGTACTCGCCGGTCTGATGGCCGACGCGGCCCGGGATACCTTCACTGCGGATTTCGGACTGGCTACGTTCGAGACGGGCCTGACCGGACGTCCATCTGAGCCGGCAGCTGCCAGCGAAGTTTTCATCGCCTTGACCTCCGACATGGATCCGGTCGTCAGGCGCCTGGAGCTCCCGCGCGTTGACGGTGCCTGGCGGCGCGAACGAATCCTGATCGCCGCCCTGCAGCTCTTTTGGTCGCAGATCCGCCGCTGAACCGCCTGCTGAATACAGATACGGTTCCCTGAGGCTGCCAGCGGCGACCTCCGGGAACGGAGGCGGACATGAACTTGACGGACTTTGAACACAGAACGGGTAGCGGACCGAAACACCGGTCCAGACCAGCAGGCCGGTCATGAGCTGGCCCCTGTGGCTTCTCCTGGCCGTACTGGCCGGCCTCGCCGGCTGGTACTTCGGGCGCCAGGGCGGCTCACGCCGTGACCGGGAGCTGCTCGAGGAAGCCAACCGCCAGGCCGAAACGACCTTAAGCCGCGCTGAAGAAAGTGCGAACCGTACGCTTGAGAATGCAGAACGCGACGCCCGTGAACTGCTTGAACGCGAGCGCCGCCGCATCAGTGAAGAGGAGCAGCGCTCCCGGCAGGCACTCGAACAGGAGCAGGAGCGGCTGCGGCAGCAGCACGAAGCCGATGCGGCGCGCAGCCGTGAGGACATCCAGCGTGGCCGGCTCGAACTGCGGGAGGCACGCGAGGAGATCCGCCGCGACCGCGAGAAGCTCGAGCAGAACGAAGAACGGCTCAACCGGCGCGGTGAGCAGCAGGACGCCCGGGCCCTGCGCCTGGATGAGGTGGAAAGCCGGCTGGATGAATCCGCTGAGCAGCTGCGTGCCCGTGAGCAGGAGCTCGCCGCTGAACGCGAACAGGTCCGCCGCGAACTGTTCCAGGTCGCCCAGCTGACCCGTGAGCAGGCGACGGAGATGATCCTCAGTCAGCTCGAACTCGAACTCGAGCGGGAGAAGGCCGTGCGGGTGCGGTCCAGCATCGAACGGGCAGAGAGCGAGGCCAGACGGCGCAGCTTCGACATCATCGCCCAGGCCATCCAGCGCAGCGCTTCCGAAGTATCGGCCGCTATCTCAGTGTCAGTCGTTCCTATCCCCAGCGACAACATGAAGGGCCGCATCATCGGCCGGGAAGGCCGCAACATCCGTGCCTTCGAGAGCCTGACCGGCGTCGACCTGATCATCGACGACACCCCGGAAGCGGTGCTCCTGTCGAGCTTCAACCCGCTGCGCCGCGAGGTCGCCAAACTGGCGCTTACCGAGCTGGTCAGTGACGGCCGCATCCACCCGGCCCGCATCGAAGAAGTCGTCGCCAAGGCGCAGCAGGACATGCAGGCGTACATCAGGGACCGGGGCGATGAGGCGGCGCTTGAAGCGAACGTCGTCGGCATCAAACCCGGCATGCTGCAGCTCCTGGGCCGCATGCATTTCCGCACCTCTTACGGCCAGAACGTACTGCGTCACAGCGTTCAGGTCGCCCACCTGTGCGGGATCATCGCAGCTGAGCTGGGCATCGACGAGGCCATGGCCCGCCGGGCCGGCCTGCTTCACGACGTCGGCAAGTCGATTGACCGTGAGATCGAAGGCACCCACACTGAGATCGGCGCCAACCTGGCGCGCCGTTTCGGTGAGCCGGCTGAGGTCGTCGATGCCATCCTGAACCACCATGACCTCGAACGGGCTGAGACCCTCTACCCTGTTCTGGTGCATGCTGCAGACGCGATCTCGGCCGCACGGCCCGGAGCGCGCCGGGAGAGCCTGGAGAGCTACCTCAAGCGGCTCGAGGGCCTCGAGAGCATCGCCACCAGCTTCCCGGGAGTCGAGAAGAGCTACGCCATCCAGGCGGGCCGCGAGATCCGGATCATCGTCGAGCCGGACAAGGTCGATGACGATGCCGCACTGCTGCTGGCCCGTGACATCGCCAACCGTATCGAACAGGACATGGAGTACCCCGGGCAGGTGCAGGTGACGGTCGTCCGCGAGTCGCGCGCCGTCGATTACGCCCGCTGAGTCAGTACACAGCTGACTGTGACCGGCCGCCGGACTTACCGTCCTGCGGCCGGTCACAGTCAGGCCAGCTGCCGACCCGGCTCATCAGCCGGATGTCAGGGGTATACTTCACATGAACCGGACGACGGGTCCGGAGATCCTCAGATGAGTCCTGCTGAAACACCAGTTCCCCGCTGCCCCAACCTGAGAGAGGTATCGATGTCCGTCCATACGCTGCCCCACGCCCCCCTGCCCTGTAACGGTCGGGTCGCATGAATTTCGATCAGATAAAGCTGTTCAGCGGAACGGGCACTCCGAAGCTGGCACACGCCGTCGCAAAGACGCTGGGCACCGACATCACCCACGGTACCGTCTCGCAGTTCCCGGACGGTGAGACCCGCATCTCCATCGAAGAGTCCGTCCGTGGAGCCGACTGCTTCATGATCCAGTCGACCGGCTCACCGGTCAACCACAACCTCATGGAGATCCTCGTCATGGCCGACGCGCTGAAGCGTGCGTCCGCCTGGCGCATCAACGCGGTCATCCCCTACTTCGGCTACGCCCGCCAGGACAAGAAGGTTCAGGCCCGTGAGCCGATCACGGCCAAGCTGGTCGCCAACCTGCTGCAGACCGCCGGTGTCGACCGGGTCATCACCATCGACCTTCATGCCGGCCAGATCCAGGGGTTCTTCGACGTACCTGTCGATCACCTGACCGCAATGGACATCCTGGCCGGACACCTGCTCAAGAGCGACCTGACGGACAGTGTCGTCGTCTCACCTGACGTGGGCCGTGCCATCGAGGCCCGCCGCCTGGCGAACATGCTCAACCTGCCGCTGGCGATGCTGTACAAGCGCCGCACCAGCCCGACTGAGACCGAGGTCACTCACGTGATCGGTGAGGTTGAGGGCAAGCGGCCTATCTTCATCGACGACATGATCACGACCGCCGGCACGATGCGGCGCGGCATCGACAGCGTGCTCAAGCTGGGCGCCCGTGAGGACATCACCGTCGTGGCGAGCCACCCCGTGTTCACCCCGCCTGCCCTTGAGCGGCTGTCCATCCCGGCAGTTCGCAGGATCATCGTTACGGACACGGTGCCGTTCGAAGTGAACGATCCCCGGGTCGAGATCCTGTCGGTGGCGGACCTGCTCGCCAAAGCCATCAGCAACGTTCACAACAACGAATCAGTCAGCTCGCTGTTCAGCAACTGAGCAGGCCGGCTGTCAGCGCGGACTGGCTTCGAGTGGTACGGCCGGTCCGCTGACAGTGAGCGACAGCACCTCACCCGCCTGTACCGCCACTTCCGGCCCTGTCCGCACGTTCAGCTGCTGACCAGGGCCGGACTCGTTCACACAGGTGAAACTCAGGTCGTGGCCGTGGAACACGCGCGAAGTGACGCGGACACGTCCGCCCGCCCCGGCTGCGGCGAAGCTGAGCTGCTCGGGCCTGACTGACAGCAGCACCTGACCGCTTGCTTCTTTCGTCAGTTCCAGCTCACCGAGCCAGGTGCGGGCTGTCATTCCGCTGGCCTCGCCCCTGATCAGGTTTGTGCCACCGAGGAACAGCGCGGAGAACGAGCTGACCGGTTCCCTGTAAACGTCTTCCGGTGCGCCCTGCTGTTCGATGCTGCCGGCCCGCATGAGCAGCAGGCGGTCCGCGAAGCCGAGTGCCTCTTCCTGGTCGTGGGTGACCAGCAGGGCGGTCGTACCGGTGGCCCTGAGTATGTCCCGCACTTCAGCACGGGTGCTGGCCCGCAGACCGGCATCCAGGCTCGAGAACGGCTCGTCGAGCAGCACCACTTCGGGTTCCGGAGCCAGCGCCCTCGCCAGGGCCACCCGCTGCTGCTGACCGCCGGACAGCTGCTGCGGAGCGCGCTGCG
>CAYPKV010000001.1:0-15294 GCA_964411415.1 uncultured bacterium | reverse complement strand
ACACACGCATGCCGACCAGGTCGAGCATCTTCATCGCGCGTTCAAGGCGTTCCCCGTACGGCCGGCCGGCGAGTCCGAACATGACGTTGTCAAGCACGTTCAGGTGCGGGAACAGCACGTGGTCCTGGAACACGAACCCGGTGTTGCGCTTCTCCGGCGGCACCGTGATGCGCCGCCCGGTGTCGTGGACCAGCCGGCCACCGATGCTGATCGTGCCGCTGTCGGCCGGCTCGAACCCGGCGATGAGGCGCAGCAGGGTCGTCTTGCCACAGCCGGAAGGTCCCAGGATGCTCAGCAGCTCGCCGGCAGCCACGTCGAAACTGACGTCGCGTACCGCCGCGACGGGTGAGCCGGTATACGTCCGGCCGACACTGTTCAGCTGCAGTGCAGCTCCACCTTCTGCGGGTCCGTTCATACTGTGAGTGACGATAACAGAGTGGCCTGCCGGCCGCGCAGCCCGGCCCTCTTGCACCGGCTGCCCCAATCCTGATAGATTTACTCAGGATTAAGTAAAGCTGCAGCCAGATCCGACCACGCGGTGACGTCCGGACATCACCCGACTGGAGAAAGTGAACATGCGCAAAACCCTGATCGCAATCGCCCTGCTCGGCGCCGGCACCAGTGCCTTCGCCCAGCTGACTGCCTACGTCGGCCGCGGTGAGAGCTTCGCCCAGCCGATCATCGACCGTTTCACAGCTGAGACCGGCATCACCGTCGACGTGCGTTACGGCAGCACCGCCGAACTGGCACTGCTCCTCACCGAAGAAGGGGCGGCAACCCCGGCTGACGTCTTCTGGGCGCAGGATGCCGGTGCGCTCGGTGCTCTTGACACCGCCGGCGTACTCGCTCCCGTCCCCGCTGACACCGTCGCCGGCGTCGCCGACACCCTCGTGCACCCCGACCTCACCTGGGTCGCAGTGAGCGCACGCAGCCGCGTGATCATCTACTCGACCGATACGGACCGCGTCGACCCTGCCAGCCTGCCCGCCAGCGTCTTCGACCTGACCGATCCACAGTACGAAGGCCGCGTCGCCTGGGCACCCGGCAACGCCTCGTTCCAGTCGTTCGTGACCGCGCTGCGGGCCACACACGGTGAAGACGCAGCCCGCAGCTGGCTCGAAGGCATGATCGCCAACGGCGCAGTCGCCTACAGCAACAACGGCACCCAGCTCGACGGTGTTGCCTCCGGCGAAGTCGACTTCGGTCTGGTCAACAACTACTACCTGCCGCGCCGCCTCGCCAGCGAAGCCGACTTCCCGGTGGCACAGGCGTTCTTCGGCAACGGTGACATCGGTAACCTGGCCAACGTCACCGGCATCGGCGTCCTGGCCGCCTCGGACAACCAGGCCGACGCCGTCGCGTTCATCAGCTTCCTGCTCTCCGAGGAAGCCCAGACGTACTTCACGGTCGACAACTTCGAGTACCCGATCGTGCAGGGCGTGCAGCCCAATCCGGTTCTCGCGACTGAAGAGCAGTTCCTCGAGGCGACCCCTGAAGTCGACCTGCGGGACATCTTCGACCTGCCGGGTACCCTTGAGCTGCTCAGCAGCGTCGGCCTCCTCTGAACCTGAGCTCACACAGTGGTGCCCGGACCAAACGGCCGGGCACCATCGGGCGACGCCCCTGGCACCTGCTGGCACCCGCGCTGCTGGCCGGTGCCCTTGCCATGGCACCGCTCATATACCTGCTCGTGCGGGCAGCCGAAGTCGACCCCCAGACGCTCACTTCGCTGCTGTTCCGGCAGCGCACGCTTGACCAGCTGTGGAACACCGTCCGCCTGACCGGCACTGTCGTGCTGCTCGGCACGGTCGTCGCCCTGCCCCTGGCCTGGCTCGTCACTTCGACGGACATGCGGCACCGCAGGCTGCTCACCTGGCTGGCGGCAACACCACTGGCGATCCCCGGTTACGTGACCGCCTACGCCCTGCTCGGCCTGGGAGGCTGGAACGGACTGGTTCACCAGTTCACCGGCGTCATCGCCGCCCGCCCTTCCGGCTTCACCGGCGCCGCGGTCGCCCTGACCCTGTACACATACCCGTACATGTTCCTGAACCTGCGGAGCGCGTTCCTGGGGATGGATCCACGTCTCGAGGAAGCTGCCCGCAGCCTGGGGCAGGACCGCTGGCGCACGTTCTTCCGGGTCGTGCTGCCGCAGCTGCGGCCGGCACTGCTGGCCGGCAGCCTCGTGATCGCCCTCTACGTGCTGGGCGATTTCGGTGTCGTCGCACTGATGCGCTTCGAAACGTTCAGCTTCGCCATCTACAACCAGTACACCGGCGCTTTCAACCGCAGTTACGCCGCCTGGCTGGGCCTGATCGTCGTGCTGCTCGCACTGATCGTGCTGCTGCTCGAAGGCCGGCTGCTGAACCGCAACAGCCTGGCCGGGGTGACCGCCCTCAGCAGCCGCCGGCGGCTGCCACTG
This sequence comes from uncultured bacterium, assembly GCA_964411415.1. GTDB lineage: Bacteria > Deinococcota > Deinococci > Deinococcales > Trueperaceae > CALDPK01. The sequence continues at coordinate 12,872 of CAYPKV010000001.1, read as the reverse complement.
GCACTGGGCTGGCGTGCCGTTCCGGCCTGGCTGTTCACCGGCACGGTGCTCGGTGCGGCACTCGGACTGCCCCTGTTCAGTCTGGCCAGCTGGCTGTCACTGGCACCGCCTGACCTGCCGGCACTCAGGTCGGTCGTGGAGTCGTTCGCCGCCAGCGCCTCGCTGGCAGTTCCGGCCGCGGCGATCTGTGCCCTGTGGGCACTGCCGCTGGCCCACCTGGCCACCAGACGGGGCCAGAAAGCCGGCCGGTTCGCCGTCCGCCTGGTTCACCTGGGCTACGCGGTACCGCCGGTAGCCCTGGCCCTGGCGTTCGTCATGTTCACAGTACGTTCGGCCTCCTGGCTTTACCAGACACCCGCGATCGTGATCCTGGCCTACGTCATCTCTTACCAGGCACTCGCCATCGGCCCCGTACGCAGCGGCCTGCTGCAGCTGAACAGTTCACTGGTGGAGGCCGCCAGGTCACTCGGCCGCAGCCGGGCAGCAGCCTTCCTGCAGACGACACTGCCGCAGTTGCGCGGCAACCTGCTCGCCTCAGGCGCCCTCGTCCTCATGGTCACCATGAAAGAACTGCCCCTCACCTACATGCTGGCACCGGCCGGCACAAGCACACTGGCCATGCGGGTGTTCAGCCGGACGAACGAAGGCATGATGGCAGAAGCCGCGCCGTTCGCAGCCGCGATCGTACTGTTCTCCGCACTGTTCACCGGCCTGCTCATAGCCTACGAAGGCCGGGGACGCGGGAACTGAACAGGCAGCAGCTGCGGTTGCAAACCCGGCGGGTAAAGCGGTATGCTGCTACGCTGGTGACAGGTCAGGGAGCAGTGCTGCCTGACCGTGCATGCTTGACAGCCTTAGCAGGCGGGCCAGCTGCCCGCTGAAGCGGCTCAATCAGGGTGGACACACCCTATGGAGGAAGAAATGAAACTGGCAGCCGTAAAACGGGACGCCGGCAAGGCATCGGCGCTGCGCACGCAGGGCCGCATCCCCGCAGTCGTTTACAACAAGGAACTGAACATCCCCGTCAGCGTAAGCCTGCGGGAGTTCGACCGTGTGTTCCGTCAGGCCGGCAGTGGCAACCTGATCGACCTGGACCTGGGCAACGAGAAGCACTCCGTCCTCGTCAAGGCCGTGCAGATGAACAAGCGCCGCCGCGTACCTCAGCACGTTGACTTCTACGCAGTCATCGCCGGACAGAAGGTCCAGGTCGGCGTCAACATCGTGCTGGAAGGCACTCCGGAAGGCGTGAAGGAAGGCGGCAACCTCGACGTGCAGCGCCGTGAGGTTCAGATCTCGATCGAACCGCGCAACATCCCGTCTGAGTTCACTGTCGACGTCAGCCACCTGAAGATCGGTGACGCCCTGCACATCGGTGACATCCAGCACCTCCTGCCGAAGGAAGCGGAACTCGTCGACGCTCCTGAACTCACCATCTGCGCCGTCGTCGCCCCGCGCGTCGCCGAAGCCAGCACCGATGAGTCCGCCGAAGGCACCGAACCTGAAGTCATCGGCGAAGCCGGAGACGGTGAAGCCGCGGAGTAATCCCGCAACCGCCTGACCGCATTGAACAGGGTGCTGCACGGATTGCTGCAGCACCCTTTACCTTTATCCCCTGCTGCAACGGAGTGACATGACCGCCGAACCGATCCGCCTTGTCGCCGGCCTGGGCAACCCCGGTCCCCGCTACTCGCACACGCGCCACAACCTTGGCTTCATGGTCCTGGACGAACTGGCGCGACGCTCAGCCGCTCAGTACCGCAAGAGCGGCCAGTCAGAGTCCGCACGGCTTGGCCCGGTCGAGCTGCTCAAGCCCCAGACCTTCATGAACCTCTCTGGCGCAGCGATCCAGGCAGCGATGACGAAGCGCGGTGTGAAGCCCGCCGGCCTGCTGGTCGTTCATGACGATCTGGACCTGCCACTGGGCCGGCTGCGTTTCCGCTGCGGCGGCAGCTCGGGCGGCCAGCGTGGCGTCCAGGACACCATCAACCGTATCGGCCGTGACTTCTGGCGCCTCAAACTGGGCATATCGAGAACTCCGGACGGCTGGGATACAGCTGACTGGGTGCTGAGCCGTTTCCAGAGCGGTGAGGCTGACCTTGTTCAGACCGTGATAAGTACCGCTGCCGATGCGGTCCAGTACTGCCTGGAGCATGGGCCGGAAGCGGCAGCGAACCGCTTCAACGGCACCACGCTCAGCTGACTCAGAGCTGTTCCAGGCTCTGGCGGAGACGTTCTGCCAGGCTCCTGTTCTCTGCAAGTTTCTGCCGTTCTGCACTCACGACGTCCGCGGGTGCCTTGGCAAGGAACCCTTCGTTCGACAGTTTGCGTTCTGCCTTCTGCACGTCTGCTTCCAGCGTGCTCAGCCGCTTCTGCTGCCGGCTGCGCCACTCGACCAGGTCAACGAGTCCGGCCAGCGGCAGTCGCAGCAGTACAGAGCCTACCGGCTGGGTCAGAACCGGACCCTCAGCCTCGGCCGTGCTGACCTCGGCGCGTGCCAGTGCAGTCAGTACCGACGCGGAGCTGCTCAGTACGTCCGAACCACTGCCACTCACATGCACGGTCACGGCCTGGCGCGGATCGAGCCCGGCTTCAGAACGAAGGTTACGGATGGCAGCAGTCGCGTCCTGCAGCAGCCTGAAGCCGTTCTCAGCCTCGCTGTCACGCAGGTGGTCAGGCACGTTCACCCAGCTGTCCTCTGCCAGCTGTACGTTGCCGTGACCGAGCGCCTCCCACAGTTCGCTGGTGATGAACGGCATGAACGGATGCAGCAGCCGCAGCACGCCTTCCGTAACCGTCCGCAGCACCTTCGGTGCAGCCGGATCGGCAGCACGCAGCGCAGGCTTGACCGCCTCCAGGTACCAGTCACAGAACTCACTCCAGACGAACTCGTAGGCGACCCGGGCCGCCTGACCGATCTCGAACGCCTCCAGATGGGCCGTTACCGACTCCGCAGCTGCCGCGAGCCTGCTCAGTATCCAGCGGTCAGCCAGCGCCAGGCTCGCCGGGTCCGGCAGGTCACCGCTGCCACGGTCCGCGCCGAGGTTCATCAGCACGAACCTGGTGGCGTTCCACAGCTTGTTCGCGAAGTTGCGCCCCATCTCGACCCGGCGGTCGTCCCAGTTGATGTCCTGACCACCGGTGGACATGTGACACAGCGCGAACCTCAGAGCGTCAGCACCGTAAGCATCGATCGTCTCGAGCGGATCGATACCGTTGCCACGGCTCTTTGACATCTTGCGGCCCTGACTGTCGAGGATGAGTCCGTGCAGCAGCACGTCACGGAACGGCGCCCGGTCCGTGAACTCGAAGCCGGCGATCTGCATGCGCGCGACCCAGAAGAACAGGATGTCGTAACCGGTGACGAGAGTCGCTGTCGGGTAGAACTTCCGGTAGAACGGGTCCTCAGTGTCCGGCCAGCCGAGCGTGGAGAACGGCCACAGGTTGCTTGAGAACCAGGTGTCGAACACGTCAGGATCCTGCCGCAGCTCCAGGTGGCTGTAACGGGGATCGGTCCCCAGGTCCAGGTCGGGTTCAGCAACGGGCGGGACGTACACGTTGCCCTCCGCGTCGTACCAGGCGGGGATGCGGTGACCCCACCACAGCTGCCGGGAGATGTTCCAGGGGCGCAGCTTGCCGAGCCAGTCGGAGTTCACTTTCCTGAACCGCTCCGGGTGCACCTTCATCTCGCCCGCTTCGAGCGAAGCCAGGGCGCGGCCAGCTGCTTCGCTGGTGTCGTAGAACCACTGCATCGAGACGACCGGTTCGACGGGTTCACCGGTGCGGTCACTGAGGCCGAGCGAAACGGTATGTGGTTTCACTTCCCGCAGCGAGCCGGCGTCCTCGAGGGCCGCAACGACGCTGGGCCGGGCCTCGAAGCGGTCCATACCCCGGAACTGTTCCGGAACGAGTTCACCGTGCAGGCGGGCATCCAGTCCGATCACGCTGGGGTGATCCAGCCCGTGCCGTTCCCCTATCTCGAAGTCGGTCGGGTCGTGTGCCGGGGTGATCTTCAGGGCGCCGGTGCCGAAGTCCATCTCGACGGCTTCGTCCTGAATGACCGGGATCCAGCGGTCGGTCAGCGGGATGCGGGCCCGGCTGCCGACGAGTGAAGCGTAGCGCGCGTCATCAGGATGCACGGCGATGGCGGTGTCGGCGAAGATGGTCTCGGGCCGGACCGTCGCGATCATGATCTCGCCACCACTCTCCAGTTCATACGCCAGCGTGTATATGCTCGCCTGGCGTTCTTCCCTCCTGACCTCCAGGTCTGAAAGGGTCGTCTGACTGACCGGGTCCCAGTTGACGATGCGTTCGCTGCGGAAGATCTTGCCTTCGTGGAACAGCTGTACGAACTGCCGGCGCACGGCCCGGCTCAAGTCCTCGTCCATTGTGAAACGGGTCCGGCTCCAGTCAGCCGACGCGCCGAGGCGGTGCAGCTGCCGCAGGATCTGTCCGCCGGACTCTTCCTTCCAGCGCCAGACGCGTTCGATGAAACGCTCGCGTCCCAGGTCATGCCGGCTCAGGCCTTCCTTCGCCAGCTCACGTTCAACGACGATCTGCGTGGCGATGCCGGCATGGTCAGTCCCGGGCTGGTACAGCACCTCATAACCCTGGAGCCGCCTGAAGCGGATGACCGTGTCGATCAGGGTGTTGTCGAAGGCGTGACCCAGATGCAGGTTGCCGGTGACGTTCGGTGGCGGGATGACGATGGTGTAGGGCGGCCGGTCTGAGTGCGGGTCAGCCCTGAACGGTTGTTCCATCCAGCGCCGGGCCCACCGTTCCTCGACCGCCCCCGGACTGTAGGTGCTCGGAAGGGCCGCGTCCACGCCCTGGTCAGTGCTGCTGTTGTCTGTCACGTGAGACTACCTCCAACTCCAGACAGCTTATAGCAGCGGGCGGGACGCGGCCAGCGGCGTCAGCCGCCCATGACGGGCAGTGTCATCAGCGACTGTTCGCTGATGCGGACGGCCAGCTGCCGTGCGGTGCGCCTGAGCTGCAGGCTGCTGGGGCTGGCCGGGTCCGCGATCACCAGCGGGGTGCCTTCATCGCCGGCGACCCGCAGCGCGCTCTTCACCGGGATCTGACCCAGCACGGTGAGGCGTTCAGCGGCTGCGAAGGCAGCGACTCCGCCTTCACCGAATATGTGGTCACGGGTACCATCTGGCAGTTCGTACCAGCTCATGTTCTCCACGATGCCGAGAACCGGCACGTGCGTCTTGCGCAACATGCTGTAGGCGCGGCGCACGTCAGCCATCGACATCTCCTGCGGAGTGCTGACCAGCACGGCACCGGTGACCTGTACGAGCTGAGTCAGTGACAGCTGCACGTCACCCGTTCCGGGTGGCATGTCCACGATCAGGTAGTCGAGCTCACCCCACAGCGTCTGGTTGATCATCTGGGTGAGGGTGCCGTGCAGGATCGGTCCGCGCCAGGTGAGGGCCTGGCCGTCCTCCACCAGGTTCGCTATCGAGATGACCCGCACGCCGTGCGAGGTGAGTGGCAGGATGCGCTTCTCGTCATCGGCCATGAGTCGCCGTCCCTCGACACCGAACATCTTCGCCTGGCTCGGTCCGTAGATGTCGGCGTCCAGCAGGCCGACGCTGGCGCCTTCCAGGGCGAGTGCCGCCGCCAGGTTGGCAGCCACCGTCGACTTGCCGACCCCGCCTTTACCTGAGCCGACCGTGACGACGTGCCTGACGCCCGGCAGCGCTTCGGTACCACCCGGTGCGATGAGCGGCTCGAGCCTGACGTCGACCGCACCGGCACCGGCCACACCGGCCAGGCCTCTGCGGACCGTGTCAGCCAGCTCCTGCGCAGCAGCTGAATCCGGCACCATCACCCGCAGCCCGATGCTCACACCAGCTCCGTCAGCGGTGACACTGCTGACCATGCCGAGGCTGAGCAGGTCCAGTCCGAGTTCCGGATCGTTTATGCCTGCCAGGGCCTCCCTGATTCGCTCTTCCGTGTTCCCGTTCATGTACGAGCAGCGTAGCAGCAGCCCGGCAGGGGCACAAGCGGCGCCATGACCATGTGGGGCAGCAGGCTATAATCCGCGTAATGGAGCAGCACCTGACAGGGCGGGACACTGCCGCGACGTTCTCAGGATCCTGCGGTGAGCGATGAACGACAGGACCCGGTACCAGGCACAATCCGTCTACAGAGAGGCAGAAGGGGTAAGCAGTTACCTCGGTGTCGATCCCGTCACCGGCCTCCCGGTGCTCATTTACAGGTTCGAAGGCCGCGCCAGCCCGGCGCTTGCCCGGCTCGATTCTGAACACATCCCCAGGCTGCTCGCCTGGCGTGACGATGGCGATACCGGCATCATGGTCGTCGCCTGGAGCAGCGCCTGGCAGCCGGTAGCCGGTCAGCCGCTCACTGTCAGTCAGCTGCTCGCTTCAGCGCGGGCACTGAGTGACGCTGCCGCCGCCGGAGTGCAGCACGGCGACCTGACTGCAGAGCGTTTCCTTGCCGCCGGTGACACGGTCGTCCTCGAAGGCTTCGGGGTCCCCTGGCAGCAGTCCGGTGGCGACGGTGTCAGTGACGTCCAGGCCTGGGCAGCCGCAGTCAGGCAGCTTGGCCACGACGGACCTGCCCCGGTCGACAGCCTGCTGGCTGAAGCTGAGTCAGCAGCGTCTCTGCAGCCTGCTGAACTGTTCAGCAGGCTCGGGCGGCTGCTTGAGCCGGAACCTGAACCGGCTGCCGCGGTGGGCGAGCCCGCCGGGCCCGCCACTGAGGCTTACGAGGACCTGGAACTCAACTGGACTGATACAGCCTCTGATACCGTCAGTGACGATCCCCTGGCCGCGGTGGGCGACCTGCGGCTCGACTACGGCGAAGCCGGGGACTGGGATGGCAGCAGCGAAGCAGAACCGGCCGCTCCACCGGAGCTGCCGGCAGCAGAAGAAGCTGATGAAGACGGTGTGTTCACTCCCAGTGCGGACTACGCCAGCGAACTGCTGACCGCACGTACACCGGCCCGGCCAGCTGAAGCAAGGCCGCACGTGCCGGCCGGCGCAACCGGGCCGGCAGGCAGTCCGCTGCCGGCAGGTGGCAGTTCTTCTTTCATAAAGAAGCCTGACAGCCAGCCGGTAAGGACCTCGGTCGGAACGACCGGCCAGAACGCCGGCCGCTCGGGCAGTACCCGGCCGGGCCGGGATGACTTCGATCCGGCAGCCCGGCCTGCTGACGCCCGCGGGCCGCGGCGCATCATCATGATCGCCGTGCTGCTCATACTGAGCGCCGTGCTCATCACGCTCGTAGTCTGGCTTCGCCGCAACGACGTCCAGAGCGTGCCGCAGCCCATGACCGCCGGCGTGACCTACGTGATCGACGTGGTGGTCGACCCCGACAACCTGCCGCCGGTGAACCTCTACGTTCTGGAGAGCCCCGCCGGATCTCAGCTGAGACCGAACACGATCCTGGGCACTGCGCCGCGCCGCATGGCGCTGGACGCTGAAGGAACCTGGGTTTTCGAAGGCCGGTTCCAGGGCAGGGTATCGGAACCCGTGACCATCCGCATCCCCGAGGAGCGGTCGAGCACGGTCACGATCCACATCCCGCCCGAAACACCGGTCGAAGACTGAAGTTGTCAGGAAGGTGACTTTTCGCAGCATGACGCAAGACAGGCCGAAGAAGCAGTACTGGCTGTTCAAAAGTGAACCCGGTGCGTTCTCGTGGGATGACCTGGTCAACTCACCGGACAGCACCACCATGTGGGACGGTATCCGCAACTATCAGGCACGTAACCTGATGCGCGACTCGATGAACCCTGGCGACACGGTGCTCTTCTACCACTCGCAGACCGGGGCGCCGGCCGTGGTCGGCATCGCCGAGGTCGCCAGCAGCAGCTATCCCGACCCGACCCAGTTCGACCCGGACAGCCGTTACTTCGACCCGAAAGCAAGTGTCGCTGCGCCACGCTGGTTCCTGGTTGACATCAGGGCCGTGCAGCCGCTCGAACGCGCGGTGACGCTGGCTGAACTGCGCCAGATCCCGGAACTGGAAGACATGAGCCTGCTGCAGCGCGGCAACCGCCTGAGCATCCAGCCGGTGCGCGAAGCCGAGTTCGTGCGCATCCTGCAACTGGCGGCAGGCTGAGCGGCTCCGTTATCATGTGCCATGCAGAGTGAACGGCGCAGGCGCATCCTGAGCCTCGTAGCCCAGGCTTACATCGAGACTGCCAGGCCTGTGCCTTCAGCACACGTCGCCGGACTGCTGCGCATAAGCAGCGCGACGGTCCGCAACGAGTTCAAGGCGCTCGAAGAGCAGGGTCTGCTGCTCCAGCAGCACGTGTCTTCCGGACGCATCCCCTCGACAGACGGGCTGAACTTCTATGCCAGTTACTTCATCCCGCCCGGCACACTGCCCCTGAAGCAGCGTCACCTGATCAGCTCCCGCCTGGGACATGCCCACGGGGACCTGCTGCTGCAGGGCGTCGCACAGCTGGCGGCTGAGCTTTCCGGTTACGCGGTCGTCGTCAGGCTCAACCCGGACGATGCTTTGCACACCCTGGCGATACACCTGAACGTGCTGAGCGCTGACCGCCTGCTGGCAGTAGTCGTTCTTGAGAACGGTCTCGTGCGCCAGCAGGTGCTCGAGCTGTCCCCCCTGCCCGACCCGGCTGACCTGGATGAAGCCGGCAGCCGGCTGCGGGGCCTGTCCGTGCCGCTGCGCGACCTGGCCCGCTCGGTGACGCTGCTGGCAGGCAGCGGTGGCAGCGGCAGCCGGCGCGTACTGCAGGCCGTTGCTGCGGCGGCCGGCAACCTGAACCCGGAACGGCTGTTCACCTACGGACTTGGCAACCTGCTGAGCGAACCGGAAGCCCAGGACCCTGATTTCCTGCGGACTGCAGTACGTGAGGTGGAGACCCCGCCGGCCACAGCTCTTGACGACACCCCGCTGGCGCTCGTGCTGGACGACGCTACAGCCAGGGTGCGGGCAGCCCTGCCCCTGGGTCGCCTGCAGGCTGAACTCAACCTGATAGGGCCGGCCCGGATGCGTTACCCTGAGGCGTTCCGTGTTGCCGGTGGTCTGGCAGCAGCCGTATCCGCGGCAGCCAGCCGGCCGGTAAACTGAAATTTCACAGCCCTGCGCCCGCCGCACGGCCTAAAGTGTGTAACAGTGCCCGAGGTCAGTCCAAACCAGGTCTATCTCCGCACGCAGCGGGGCCTGTCTGAGATCGTCTCAGCAGCGGTCGCTTCGCGCGTGCTGAACCAGGCGCTCGCCGACGCGGGTGTCCCTGCGGCACGCGTGCGGCCGGTGCAGATGAAAGCCCTGCTGCTGGGCCCGGTACTTGACGAGCTGGAACTGATCCTGCCCCGCAGTGGCCTCGTCAGGCATCTGGAAACACTGGCGGACAGCCTCGACGCAGTCAGCGTTGCGGCGCAGCAGCCGCAGCAGCCGGTCCGTCCGGCCGCCGCTGCAGCACCTGCCCGTAACGCGGTGCCGAAGGCAGCACTGACCGGTGTCGTCACCGGTGTCCGCACGGCCACGGCCAGTCCGGGCCCCGTCCCCGCAGAGCGTCTGCAGGCTGCGGTTCTCAGCCTGGCCGCTCTGGACAACGTCAGCCTGGTGGCTGCCGTCCGGGCGGGCGGCGCGGTGGAGTTCTCCCGCGGCAGTGGTGACGTCGCAGCGCTTGCCCGCCTGGGCATGCTGGCGCTGTCGCTCCTGCGCCGGGCCGGTCCGCTCCGCATGTATTTCATATCTTCTGACAGTTCGAGCCTGCTTCTGTTCCCGTGGGAAGGGGACGCCCTGCTGCTGATCGGCAGCGCAGACCTGAACGTCGGAGCCGCTGTAGCCACTTTCAACGACATCGTCAGATCCAAGGAGGAACCATGAGTCGCACCCTGCGTCTGCTGGCAGCAGTCCTGCTGGCCACACTACCGCTGCTTGCCGTTGCCCAGAGTGAGGAGACGCTGCAACGCCACGTGGTGGCGGTGGAGAACCTCCGACTGAGCGTGAGTCAGCTCGGAACTGACAACACCGCAAGCCTGGACGCACTGGAATCTGCTGCCAGTACCATGCGGCTCGTATCCCGTGACACGGCCAGTTCCACCCTGGTTGCCGCCATGGATCAGGCGTTCGACAACGCCCGCACGGCGATAGCCAATCAGAGCCGCACTGACCTGGCCGTTCAGACTGCTGTACTGCGTGGCGGCTTCCAGCGTGCGCTGCTGGAGAGTTCGCTCGCCACCGGCACCGTCACCGGTGCACAGGACGGCTTCAGTCAGCTGGCGGCCGAGCACGGCTTCGGACTCGAAACCCTGGATGCCCTGGCCGGTTCAGGCAGCCTCGAGGAACTGCTCGGTCATTACCGGTCCAGCCTTGCCGCTGACATGGCAGAGCGGCTCAGCACACTGCCTGACCGCTTCAGCGAAGGCCGGCCCGATGCTTACACGGCGCTCGCCGGGGTGTACGGCGCCTCACTCAGCCTGCAGGACGCGGCTGAAGCACCCGAAACGCTCAACAGCGACTTCGCAGCCCTGATCGATGCAGTCGTCAACGGTACGGCTGAAGACGTGGCCGCACTGACTGATGAGTTAAGCGCAGTACTGGCTGGCCTGAGCCAGCAGCTGGCGCCGGCACCGGCCACGCCGGCTGCGGCCACCGAACCGCTCGAGGCCGTCACGCCCGAACAGCCTGAACAGCCGGCACAAGCCGTCCAGTCCGAGAGCACCGACGCGGCTGAGCCTGCTCCTTCGGTCACCGAACCGGTGACGCTGACCGGCGAGCCGGTCCAGCCTGAAGCAGCCGAAACCGCTGCGGAACCGGCCGGAGCTGAAGGCGCTGCCGGGACTGCAGCGGAACCTGTCATCGACATCGAAGCAGTGCGCGCCCAGCTGCTCGCGGAACAGGAACAGCAGCAGTTCGACGCGCTGGTGAGTGACCTTGGCAGACGCGGCGTCCGCGGCACGGCCGGCGAGAACCTGGCGAGGGTGCTGCAGGGCCGTGGTTACACCAGCTCCGGCCAGGCGATCGCACACGGACTGGAACTCGCGTCCCGGGCCGCTTCCGCAGCAGCTGAAGGCAACCAGGCAGCTGCGCGCCAGCACCTCAGCCAGCTCGGCAGTCAGTACCGCGCTGGTCTTTCACAGCTGGCCAGCCGCCTGGACCCGGCTGCCGACAGCGCCATCCTCAGCCAGCTCGACAGCCTGAGCACGTTCCCCGTCGTGACCGGCAGCGACATCCAGCCGCTGCTCGGACTGCTCAGCACCATCGGCACAGCCGGCACTGACCCCGGCCGGCACGGCCTGCAGGCGTCAGTCACCGGTCTCGCCAGCGGCTGGCCCCGTCTGCTCCTGGTGATCGTCACCGCCCTGCTGGCGATACTGCCACTCGTTCTGCTGCGCATGGCGTTCGGTGGCGGCAACCGCAACTGGACTCTGATCGGCACAGGCCTGTTCCTGCTGCTCCTGCCGCTGCTGCTCGCCGGCCTGGCAGCCATCGCCGACCTGATCGGCCATTTCGCCGCAGTCCCGCTTCTGCATGAACTGGCCTCGTGGGTGAACCTGACTGGCAGCCTGCAACAGCTTGCCCTGACGGTCATCTTCCTGCTCGCCATCATCTGCCTGTCCGCCGGCCTCTACGGCATATGCCGTCAGTTCGGCCTGTTCGGCGGCACGGGTGGCCGCAGCCGTGGCAAAGGCAAGTCCGAGAACAAGACCCTGGTCGACTGGGACGAGGAGTTCTGAACGCTGACCGCTCGGGGGGACGGTTCGTATGACTAACGCAGCATTCCAGGCAGTGGTTCAGGAGCTGGAGAAGGTTCTCCCGCCCCGGGTGGTGTCGCGCTCCCTGAAAGACGGACTGCAATCACTCAACCGCACGCCGGAGGACGTGACCGTAGCCGACCTCGAGCAGGTACTGCGCGGACCCGTGCTGCGGCAGCTTGAATCACTCCTGCCGGGCCCCAAAGCTCAGGGCACGATCAGTGCCCTCATCGAGAAGATCCAGGACCCCGACGGTCAGCTGCTGCATCAGACCCCGGCCTTCGGTCAGAAACTGCGCGACGACCTGGGTCAGCTGACTGAGGCACTGCGGCCGTTCAACCTGTACTTCGAATGGCCCGAAGTGCAGAAGGTGCGGGCCCAGCTGCAGCTCATCGGTGACGAGCTCAGCGCGGGCACGGACATAACCCCGCTGCTGGCAGCTGCCCGTGAACAGTTCCGCCTGCTGCGCCAGAAACTGGAAGACCAGCTGGTGCTGCAGGCCCGGGAACTGGCTGAACTGGAGGAAGCGCTCGACCGGCTCCGCAGCCTCGGAGGCCCGCGGGTCAGACGCCTCGAGAACCTGATCAGCTACATCACCAAGGCCCAGGACAAAGGCACGCTGGCGACCGCTGAGATCGAGCAGGCCCGGTTGCTGAGCGTCGATCTGCGCAAGCTGCTCGAATCGAGCGTCTACTCCCCTGCCGATCCGGCCGTCGACCCGGAAACGATCGACCTGAAAGCCACCATCGAGCTGCTGCCTGAAGAAGTGAACGCCCGGCTGCGTCGCCTGGACCTCGAGAACGAAGCCCACCGGCTCGATCAGCTGGAGCTGCAGCACACCAACCTGCTCGCACTGCGGCCGCAGCTGCAGGAGCGGCTCGCGGCGCTGCGCAGTGACATCGTCGGCGGCGAGTCCGTCTCTGATGGCATCACCGCGCTGGAGGTCGCCCTGGACGAGGCTTTCGCCCAGGAGCGCAGTGCCCTGACCCGTGAACTGGCGACGATGGCCGCCGACCAGGCCGCGCTCGGTACGCCGGTCGGCGCAAGCCAGCTGCGTCAGGCGCTGCAGGTTGCCAACGGCATCCTGGCGACCACCCTGCCAGCCGCTGCGGACATACGCCACATCCGCAGCCTGTTCGAGCTGGCGCGTGAACAGCTTGACGTCAT